>CAMDPX010000100.1 GCA_945905295.1 Planctomyces sp. SH-PL62
CCCCGGTTCCTTGCCCGATGCACCGGGGGGCTGACGCCGCCCCGCTCGCCTGCAGAGTTGACGGCCCACACGCCACCACGATGCGCGAAAACTCCAGCCGCACGACCTCGTGTCCCAGTTCGCTCCCAGCCCGCTGCAATTCGCGCACATACCAACTGTCCGAATTACCGAGCACACCGATCAGCACGTTGCTCTCCATCTCTCAGAGGCCAAACGAACGACGCAACACATCCGGCGCAACAGATCCAAACGCCTGCACGCGCCCCGTGTCGAGATTCTGAAACACGACCTCAGCCGGGCTGAAGAGATGCGGGTCAATCTTGTAGAAGTCGCGGCCTGCATCCTCAAAGATGTCGGCAAACGGCTTGCCATGAGCCGCCGAGCCGCTCGACGGCACATGCGGTCCAATGGCAGCAATCGACTCATCATCGCCGCGCACCATCAACGTCACTCGGCCCCCGTACAAGATCGCGTCGTTCGTCCGCCCGATTCCGGCGAAGTCATCTTTGGCCACGGGAGGCAACGGAGCGACGCCAATCGCCGATCGCACGCGCCACACGTCGAAGCCCAGTTCAAACAGCTTGTGCAACGAAGTCTCGACCGACCGAGCCACCACCTGAAAGTTCCCCGCAAGGCTAGCCGTCCGAGCTGCCAGTAACACGATCATGTCCGCCGGCACTCCGGTTTTCTCCGCGATCAAATCGAAGACCTCGGCCGTCGGCAGCTTGCCGGTTTCAAGAACTCCGATCGCGTGAGAGGCCGCCTCACGGTAATCCAACTTTGCGAACAACTCTTCGCGAGCCGCCGCCGCTCGCATCGGCCCGGACCCCATCGCGAAGAACTTGCCGACGCTGATCTGCCAGCCGGCATATTGACTGAGCAAGCATGCTTCGACCGGCCAGTCGGTGACAACTTGCACGTGCGGCCAAGCGATTCCGCCAATTTCACCCGGCACGATCCGCACTTCGCCGAGTCCCCCCAAACAGACCTCGGCCAAGAACCGACCCGCTTCGAGACTTCCCTCCGCCTTCACGCCCAGGTCAACGAGTTGCCCACCGTTGTCGAGTTCCACAAACGTGCCGCGTAGATCACCGACCATCGGCAACATCGGCTCGATCAATTCATTCGCTCGCTTGTTGAGCATTACCGACATGGCGCACTCCACGATCCGCTGTTATTTCTGAGTCGGCTTCTTAACGAAGCTTGGCAATTCTTGCGGCTGAGTCCGAAAGCGATTCTCCGCCTGGCAGCAGTCGCAGGGCTTGATCTCGTACATCGGGATCGAGCAGATGTCGCACCAATAATCCATGTACTGCCGAGTCCCCGCGTCATCGAACACGAAGATCATCAGCACCTGCAAGTACGGAGCCGCCTTCTTCCGCGTTCCCACCAGTTCGACGCGCCGATCACGCAAACGCTCGTCTTGATAAAACGCTCGCCCGCGCCAGTCTGGAACGATGGGAATCAGTTCGCCGTCGTCGGTCTCCAGCGCGACTTGCGACTTGAACTCGTCGTACGCTTTGACCCCGCGACGTTTCAGAGCGTCTTGCACGAACACGACCTTGCCGCTGAACAGCTCTTTCGCCGTGTCGTCTTTGTCTTTGGCAACATGCTTTGACGTCGCAGTTGATTCAGAGGTCTTGGACGGTTCTTCATACGCACTCGGTGCCGATCGTGAAATGCCGATCAAAGTGAGGGCAACTGACAACAGCAGCAACACAACCAACGGACGAAACAGCCCATTACTCTTCAACAATCTCGGAAAGGCTGGGGTCATGCTGCTTACTCAAAACACTTTTGATTCCGGATAAAGCTCCCGAATGGTGCGATGCCGCAGAACCAAGAGCACGATCAAATTGAACAACTTCCAAATCAACAACCAACTCGTCAGTTGATAGGCTTGAATGAAGTCGCTGATTCCAAACAAAACAAACGCCGCTGCGTAACTCAACTCCAGCCGCATCGACTTCCGAAAACGGCAGCATCTCCGAACAACCAACACCGCAAAGACCAGCCAACAGGCCCCCTCAACGAGATTGAACCCGTGCTGCCAAATCAGATCATGGACTGAGCCATTCGGGGCGAAGCTCCACCACGTATGCCACCACAAGAGTTCCGCCCAGTCCGTCATCTTCCGGGCCATTCAAAAATCTGTATGAGCTATTCGCCTGACTTGCCAATCACGACCATTCGCAACGCGATCTTCGTGCCACCCTTCGCGGGCAATACCACACTGAGCATCGTGTGATCTTTGTCGCCATCATGTGTCAGCGTCGGCTTCTCAACCGGCTTCTCGCCCGGCAACAGTGAGAAGATGGCCGGGTGCGTCGATCCCGCGGTCTTCGCGCTGCGCTCTGCCAACGTCTTGAACGCTCCAATGGGTTTCGGATCGGTATCCACCGCGGCCGGGATCGCCAACAGAAAATCCGATAGATCGCTCGTGCCGACGTGGTTGCCGTCTTCCGGTTGCTGACCATATCGCAGCGTGAAAACTCCCGGCTTAATCTCTTGCCCGCGGAAGTCGGTGTATTTCTTCTTCGCTTGCACCTGCAGCACACCGATCAGCTCACCCGGTGCAAACGGGTACTTCACGTTGAGTGTCGGTTTGAAGTTCGCTTTCGTCGGCACTTCTTTGACCAACCAAACCGAGCAGGCCGCGCCGTCCTTGCCAACAACCGTTTGGCCCTTCGGGTCCACGAGGGCAGCGATCTCTTTCGACACACCTTCCGGCAGTGCCGCGATCGCTTCGAGCTTAGTTTCGGCTTGAACGGAACCGGCGATCGACCACAACGCGGCGGACACAACTGCCGCGACAAGAATTCTCAAATGCATCGAACGAGTCTCCTCAGGGGGGTAACGACGAATCGGCAGGGATGGTAGTCGTGCCGTTCGCCGATTTCATCAAACAGAACAGCCCGGCTGTTCGAGAACAGCCGGGCTGTGATTCCAACGTCGCCCGCTCTCGCCGAGAGCGGATGCGGCGAGCAAGGCTCGCCGCGGCATTGGCTCTTGCAAGAGCCGGCGACATTGCGACTACGACTTCACGCGGAACGTCGCCAGGAACGCGCTGCGAGAGTTGTTGCTGGTCCATTTGCCGTTCAAGCCTTCGCCCTGATACGACTGCTTCAGAGCATAAGCCGGCGCGAAATTCTCGACCTTCGTCAACGGCTGGTAAAAGACCAACTCGTTCGTGCAAATGCAGTCGGTCTTCTTCATCTGCCGAGTCTCAATGGCCGCCAGCTTGCCGGCCGAGAATACTCCCTTGCCTTCGAGATGATCGTTCTTCAGCGTGATCGGAGCGGAAACGATGTTGATGACGTTCTTGGTCAACTCTTGCGCGTTCTCTTTGACGAACGCAATCAGAGCACCGCGTTGCTCGGAGGAAGCATTCTCATCGACGATGATGACCGCCGCCGTCTTGCCGGCTTGCATTGGGAACACTCCGTCGGTGCCCAGCGTTCCTTGAGCCTTCACGACCAGAGCCACACCCAAGCCATCCAGAGTCACGCCCTTCCAACTTCCCTCGTCCACTTTCCAGGCCATCACGGCCTCTTTACCCGCGAGCCCCATCTCCGCATTGGCGAAGCATGGCCCGGTGTAAACGTCGCAGGTTCGAGCTTCCAGGTACTCGCCGGTGATCTTGTCCGCGAGCGCAGCCTGAACCGAGACCATCCACAAAATCGTCGTTAGCAGCAGAGTAAAGACCTTCATCATCAAGCTCCTTTGACCAAGGGCAGTGTGTGTTGGACGGCTTCCAAAACGGTGAGGATTTTTGCCTCGACTGATGAAAACTGACAAGTGAAAAATCCCAGCACAATCATTACTTTGCGGCCGCTTGAGCGGTCGTCTCTGGCGGCTTGGGAGGATCGAACTGGCGAATCGGCGCGGCGTTCGTGCCGTTCCAGACGCGGAGCACTCCGTCTTCGCCAGCGGCGACGACGATTTGCTCGTCGCGAGAAGCGGCGGCGCAGTACATGAAGTCGGTCCCACCGGCAAAGGCTCGCGGTTGCGATCCATTGGCCGCGTTGTGGTAGCGAACCGTCTTGTCGCCACCGGAGCTGATCACGTTCTCGGTGACTCCCAGGAAGCGGATCGACGTGACCTGCTTGGTATATCCGGGGATCGTGCGAGCTTGCTCGCCGGTTTCGACGTTCCAAATTTTGATGGCGTTGTCGGCACCAGCGCTGGCCAGCAGGCTGTTGTCGGCTTTGATCGAGACGCCCAGGACATGATGCGTGTGCCCTTCAAACGCCTTGATCAGTTTGCCAGCGGCGATGTCCCACAGTTTGACGAACTTGTCCGCCGCACCAGTGACGAGGTACTTGCCATCGCGGCTGAACTCGATGCTCATCACCGTATCGCTGTGAGCGTCTTTGAAATCCTTGGCCATCGTCTGAGCCGCGACGTCCCAAATGAATAACTCACCGCTACGCGACGCTTCGCCACCCCCCGTCGCGAGCCACTTGCCATCACGGCTAAATGCCAGACTCAGCACGCGTGCGGCGAACGGTGAACCGGCGAAGTCGAGCGGTGTCTCCTTCTTCGGACCGAGTTGACCAATCAGCGACCAAGTCGGAGTCGTCGTCCACACAGCGGCCGTTTGATCGGCCGAACCGCTCACCACGAGACCGTTGGGACCGGTGACGATTGCTCCGACGGCAGCCTTGTGACCAGCGAATGTTTCAATCGCTTTGCCGGTCGTGCTGTCCCAGACATGAATCAGGGTGTCGTCGGACGTCGTGAGCAACCTCTTGCCATCGACGGAGAACGCGACACCTTTCACCGGCTTCAATCCGGCAGCGTCGGCTTCGGTCGCGGCTTTCAAGTCGGCGTCAGCTTTCGTGACTGCGGCAGTCATTGCATCTTGCTGAGCTTTCGCGGCGGCGACTTGTTCGACAGCCGACTTCGCAGCCGTTTCCGCCAACGTGATCGCTCGCATGGCTGACGCCACGGTGTCTTGCCGTTTCTTCAGTTCATCCATCTGCTTCGTGACTTCTGCCGCGGCGTCGGTCGAGACCTTCGCGAGAGCGGCATCATCTTTCTTTTCGTCCGCCGCTTTCTTGGCGGCTTCGGCCTTCGTGACCGCTTCTTTCACTTTCGGGTCTTGCTCAGCCACGGCCTTGTCGGCATTGGTCTTGGCTTCGTTCGCCTTCTTGACCGCTTCGTCCCGTTCCTTTTGATTGGTCTCTGAAGCTTTGAATGTGGCATCGGCCAGAGCCTTGAACTGCTGCGCGACCTTCTGGTCCTCAGTGCGTTCGACAACGGCTCGGTTGAGCGTCACGTCTCCCTTGAGTTCCGCGGCTTGTACGCCAGTCTGGTTGTTCCACAACTTGGCGATGTTGTTCGGACTGCCGGTCGCAACGAACAAACCATCGGCTCGGACAGCGACTGAATTGACCGGGCCACCGTGAGCGAACTGTCGAACCTGAGTGCCGGCGGCGAGATCCCAAACGCGAGCCGTCTGGTCTTCACTGCCGGACAAAATTTGAGCGCCCGGGGCGATGAGCGCGATGGCATTGATCGGACCCGTGTGGCCTTTGATTTCCTTCTCAGGGGTAAATGGTGCCGCAGCCGGAATCGGCCAGATGCGAATGATGTTGTCCGCTTGGCCGACGATGACCTTGGCTCCGTCCGCGGTGAAGACGACCGCCTTGGCCGGTGCCGGTGATTCGATCTTGTTGGCTTCGGTGCCGTCGGCAAGGTTCCAAACGCGGATCGTCTTGTCTTCGGAGGCTGACGCCAGCTTCGTTCCGTCAGCGCTGAACGCGAGGCTGTGAATCGCCGCCGCATGTCCGGCCAACACTTTGCCCGGCGCACCGTCGGCAAGGTTCCACAACTTGATAGCGTTGTCGGCTCCGGCCGTTGCGAGCGTTTGTCCGTTAGGACTGACGGCAACCGTCGTCACGACAGCGCCGACGGCGATCTCTCGCGTGCGATTCGTGGCGGGACGCTGCCACAGTTTCACCGTGCGATACCCGCCGGATGCGATTGTGCGACCGTCCGGGCTGAACGCCAGCGAGTGAACGAAATCGCGATGCGCGGCACCGGTCGGATACATCGGCTTGCCATTGTGCAGAATCGCGTTGAGATTCGGATCGAGCAGACGTCCGATCTCGTCGCCGGTTTCGACATCGAGCAGCAACACTTGATTGGCTCGGCCCGCAGCGACGTAGCGGCCCCACGGTGCCATCGCCACCGAGTAAATCGCCTTCGCGGTCGTCGGCACCGGTTGCCAATTGACCTGGTCCTTCATGCCTCCCATGCCACCCGACGCACCTTCGAGAATCCACTGTCGCAAGATGCCCAGTTCCTTCGGCGTGAGCGCCTTGGCATCAACCTTGTTCGGCAACGGCGGCATCGCCGGGCCTTTGCTGCGCGAGGCCACGACATACAACAAACTCTTGTCCGGATCCTTCGGCACGATCGACGGGCCGCGCTTGCCCCCCTTGATCATCGCATCGAGCTTCTCCAGGTTGAGCTTGCTCTCCTGCTGGCCAAGGTTGTGGCAGGCGATGCAGTTGTTTTCGAGGATCGGCAGGATGTCCTTGTCGAAATCGACCGGACGGCCGAGGTTGATCGCTTCCGGTGTGATTGCTCCGGCCGCCGGCTTGGCTTCCTGAGCCATCAACGACGAGGAACCGAGAACGGTCAAACCACAGATTAGGAGGAACGAGGTGGGACGCATGGCGGGACTCTTTCAAAAGGATGGAATCTTTCCGCGAGGCGGAATCACTTGGCAAAGACTTTGGCAACCGGAATCTCAAATCCCGGCACCACGGTGGATCGAACGACGTCTGAAAGACCGAACGGACCTAACTCCACATATTCGCCGCCTTGCAGCTCTAGCACGGTGACTTCCTGTGGTTCGGGATCGACGAGCCAATACTCGGTAATGCCTGCCTTGGCGTAGTCGGCCCTTTTGTCGATCAGATCCCGCTTTCGATTGGAAGCACCTTCGCTGACGAGTTCGGCGTTTCCGAGGTATTTATCGCCATCTGATTCTTCGGGTGCGGCGGAACGGGTGAAGACGATGTCAGGTTCGCGAAATTTGAGCTGAGCGACCAGCAAGGGCATCGGAGCGCAGAGCACAGTGCCCAGTTCGTGCGACTGAACATGAACCCGCAATGACACGAAAATGTTTCCTAGGACAACTTGATGCCGAATGCTGGGCATGGGAAGCACCTCAATGCGACCGTTGTCGTACTCCACCAGTCGGTTGCCGGGCAAATCGAGGTAGTCGTACTTACTCCATACGCCTTGGTTCGGAAACAACCGCGCGACGTCCCAGGCCGGTTCGCACTCAGCGAGCGCGGTTGGCTTCGGCGGGGATGTTGTCAGTTCCGGTAAGGTGGCCGTGGTCATCTGAGGGCTCCTGTGATTCGCACCGAATGTTGCGGTCTCACAGACTTACTTTTGTACGTTGATCGCAACCGCTCCATCCGAGGCCGCCACCGCTCCGTCGAAGTCGGCGGATGCGCGGATGACGGCATTGGCGATCGCGCCTTCGGTGGCGTCGGCTGCGGCGGTGACGATGATCGCGCCTTCCGCCTTATCGGCGGGGATCGTGACTTTCTCGGCCGCGAGTCCGACAGTACCCGGTGGCGGCACGAGTTCGAGCGTCACTGGCCCCGCAAATCCGTTGACGCGCTGGATCGTGACTTTGACTTCGACTTTGTCTCCACGCTTAACGGCTCCGGCATTGGCCGGAGCGGTGGTGACGTTCACGGCGTTGGGCTTCACGGTGATGACGATGGGGGTCGACGGGGTGAAGACGTTGACGGGGTTCGCCTTCGTTGCGGTGTTGGTATCGGTGAGGACTTTTTCTTTCGCGGCTTTGTCAGCCAGAGCGGCTTTGTTCTTATCGTCGGCGGCTTTCGCATCCGCTTCGCCCTTCGTCTTTGCAGCGATGGCGGCCTTGTTCGCAGCGTCAGAATCGGCGAGAGCTTTGTCGGCAACAGCCAATGCGTCTGTCGCTTTCTTGGCTTCCTCTTGAGCAGCCGTGAGCGCCTTCGCGGTCGCTTCCTTATCCGCATCGGTCGTGGCTTTGTCTTTGGCGTCGGTTGCCTTCTTCACGGCCTCTGCGGTTTCAGTGACTTTCTTAGCGGCTGCCTCTTTGTCGGTGGTCGCTTTCTTGAAAGCCGCGTCAGTCTCGACGGCCTTCTTGGTGACCGCGTCTTTTTCGGCGTTGGCTTTGGTCAACGCTTCGGTGGCTTGAGTCGCGGCAGCAACGGATAGATCCAGTGCGGCCTTCGCCTTGTCGGCAAGTTCCGGCCGGCGGCGGTATTGCACGGCCGCGGTGGCCTTCATGTAGAGCGTGTAAGTTCCGACCGGCACGTTGTTCGGCAGGAAGATGCGATAAACCCCCTCGGCCGCGCCCTTGTTGATTGGCTTGTTCTCCACTTGAGCGTTCTGAGGCGTGCCGACAAATGTCAGCGTCACGTTCTCATCGAAGCCGTTTCGCTTGAGGAGCTTCACCGGGACGAGAATCTGTCGGTTGTGATTGGCATCAACTCGGAAGACGTCCGTGTTGACTTGGAAGGGGTAGGCTTCCGGCGTGATCGCCAGGCAAAGGTCTCGTGAGAGTCGCGAGATTGGGCCAGCCACCGCGGCGTTGCCGTCCCAGACGGTCGTGGCCGCTCGGCCGACGTGGGCGACATTGCGAGCCGCCGCAGTTTGTGCCGCGATAGCTGCGGTCACCGCAGCATTGGCGTCTGCGATTTTCTTCTCGGCTACGGCTTGAGCATCGGTCGCTGCCTTGAGCTTCGCGACGGATTGATCGTGTTCCGTGACCGCCTTGGTTTTCGCCTGTTCGCTGGTCTTCAAAACGTTGGCGGTATCGGTAGCGGCTTTATCAGCAACAGTCTTCTCTTGAACCGCCGCTTTCGTGGCGGCGTCGGCTGCGTTCGCAGCTTTCTCTGCGGCCGCGAACGCGTCTTTCAGTTCTTGTTTGCCCTTCTCTTTGTCAAGTTCCGTTTTCGCCGCCGCAAGTTTGTCGATCGCGACCTTGAGCGCGGCCGCGGTGTCAGTCGCTTTCTTGTCAGAGACGACCTTTGCGTCGGCCGCTTTCTTGGCGAGATCGGCGTCGGCGGTGAACTTCGTCTCCGCAGCCTGTCGGGTGGCGAGGAATTTCTTTTCGTCCTCGGCCGCCTTGGCGGCATCCTGCTGGGTCTTCGGCAACGCATCGACTGCTGGCTTCACCGCGGCTTTCGCGTCTGCGACGGCTTTCACCTTCGCGTTATCTTCAATGCGAGCCTTTGCCACGATCTTTGCAAAACCAAACGTGCCGTCCGCCGCGTCCTCAGTTGCGGAGAACACGATTGTCGCATTCGTCTGGCCAGGGCCGATGCTCGTCCCTTTACAGGTGATCCCCGGCGGCAAGTTTTCGACAGTGACGTCGATCGTGCCGTTGTAGCCGTCGCGACGGAACGCGATCACTCGGCAGGAAAGGTTTTCTCCTTTGCGGAGGTTTGCGGGATAGGTCGCGGCAGTTGTGTTGTTGTCGGCCAGCGGAGATTCCGGCAGCACAACCACCTTGAAGTCGGGAGCTTCTTTCCGAATCGACAGCCGGTAGACCATGCGAGCATCACCGCGCGATTCGTAATAACGATCGCGAATCGTCAGTCGATACGTGCCGTCGGCCGGCACGACAAACTGAAACGCCGGGTCGTCGCTGAGCGTCTCGAAGACATTGGGGATCAAGTTCACTCCCGTGTCGTCCTGAGCCGTGATCCGCTGGACGGTTTCGACCCCTTTGTCATCTTTTGTAACCCGGTCGAGCGTGATGTACGGGTCGGCCTGCGAGCCATGCCGGTCGCCGAAGGCTTCGATCCAATAGACTTCCTGAGCCTTCGCGTCGAATGTGAAGAAGTCCACGTCGCGGCGCGTTTGAAACTGCCCAGCGATCTCGGCCGGGACGGTGATCTTGTTGGCTTGTACTGGCGTGTCGTTCGGCTCTTGTTCCAGTCCGACTGGTGCGGGGGCCACAAACATTGTCAGAGGATTTGCATTACCTGCGGGGGTACTCCACACATAGCTGAAGGCATCCACTCCGCCTTGGATCGCACCGAGGTTGTCGGCCGCTTGTGTGTTCTCGGCATCGCCCGGCACCGTGACCGACACGGCAACCTTTTCGAGCGGCCGGCCATCGACGCTGACTCCGGCCGGTTGTCCGCCGGGAAGATTGCGGCCGAAGAGCGTGACCTGCGTGTTCGATCCTGCCACGCCAGCGGGAGGCAACGCGAAGTCGATGTAGGGGCCGGTCGTGATCGTCAGCCGATAGAAGTGATCGACACTGCCGCCATAGACCTGGTCGATCACTCGCAGGAAGTAATCACCGTCGGCGGGGAGCGTCACATCGAGCAACGCATCGCGTCTCGCGGCACCACGAGTAAACGCCAAGCGACGGCCGGTTTGAACAGCCTGTGGACTAGGAGCAGCGGCCGCACCGGCCACTGCGGGGGGAATCACGCCGGCTGCGTCATAAAGTTCGATTTGTGCTTTGAGCTTCGAGTCGATTCGGCCGGCCTGGCAAAGACACAAGACGCGCTGCCCCGCCTTGCCCGTGAATTTGAAGTAGTCGTAGGCGCTGCCGTCGGTGCGGCCGCTGACCGTCGAGTTCAACTCGGCCGGCGTCGCTTGCTCGCGTGCGTTGTTCGGTTCGATTTCATTGATTTCTTTGCGTGACCCGACGCAGAAGCTGCGCGGATTGCTGACGCCGAAGCGACCGCTGAACCGCACTTCATAAATTCCATCCGGCACGCCGGCCGCGACGGTGACGACAAACGTGTTGGCGACTGGAGTCTTCACACCGTTGGCGTCGGTGACCTTCTGCGCGGCCGTGATCCCTGGGTGGTTAAAGATCAGCCGATTGGCCTCGTCCATCTCCACACCGTTGGAGATCGCGACTTCCGTGGCAACGCCGACCTGCGCTCCCGGAGGAAACACCGAAAACAACTTCGCTTGCGGAAGCTGAGCGAACGCGGACGTTGATCCGATCAAGGCCGCAGCGGTAACGAGCGCAAATGTGCGAGTCATGGCAACTCTCATCAGGGAAGGCGGGAAATATCTGAGGCTCAAAAACGGCAGAGGAATGTGGGCAGCGGAATGAGCTCGATCAAAGTCGATTCATTCCTTTGCCTCCATTCCTCTGCCAATTGCTTTCACCAGAACAACAAACGATTTAGTGATTGAACAGGAATTCTTTCGTGTTGATGAGTGCCCACAGGATGTCCTCGTAGGCAATCTTCGGGGTGGCTTCGTGCTTGGCGAGGTGTGCCAGCGCGATCTTCGTTTCGTCGGCGTTCGGTTCGCGGGAGTAGACCCAGCGGTACAACTCCTTGACCTTGTCCTCGTGAGTGCGGACCTTGTCGTTGGCCATCGTGGTCGCTCGGCCGGCGGCGTTGGCGATCTTGTCTTGCACTTCGCTGCTGTTGAGCAGGTGCAGGCTTTGAGCAAGGTTCGCCTCTTGTGAACGCTCGCATTCACAGGCGGTGTCTCCTTGTGGCTGACCGAAGACCTTCAAGAAATACGGGCCGATGCTGGCGTCCGGCAGTTGCACTGCCTTCGTGCCGGGAGGCAGCGAGCCGAAGTTTTGAGTGGTGTTCGTGACGCGGTGGAAACCGTCATAGAGCACCTCGGCCGTCAGTCGCTTCGGGTAGTAGCGGGAGAAGTTTTGCTTGTCCTTCGAGTTGTAGTCGTTCGGCAGCGAACTGAGTTGGTAGGTGCTCGACGAGGTGATCGTCTTGACCAGCCACTTCAGGTTGAAGCCGCTCTCAATGAACCCCTTCGCCAACTTGTCGAGCAGTTCCGGATTCGACGGCGGATTCGTCTCACGCATGTCGTCTTCGGGTTCGACGATGCCTCGGTCGAAGAAGTGTTTCCAATAACGGTTGACGACTGACTTGGCGAAGAACGGATTGTTCTTGTCGGCCATCCAGTCGGCGAGGAAATGTCGCGGATCGCGATCGGCAGCGATCTCCAGAGCAGGTGAGCCCAATCCCGTCGGCTTGAGCGACTGACCGTTACGCGGATTCGTCGCGGCGGCCACGCCGTCATTGTGGAAGACACGCTTGTCACGAGATGCCTTGGCCATGCCTGGCTCGAAGACGTTTTTCTTACCAACGCGAGTGAAGAACGCGCTGAAGCCGTAGTAGTCGTTCTGGCTCCACTTCTCGAACGGATGGTGATGGCAGCGAGCACATTGAATTCGCAGGCCGAGGAACAACTGGGCCGCGTCTTCGACTTGTTCGTTGTTCTCGTCGACTTCGCGATACCAAACGACTGCCGGGTTCGTGGCCGAGTCGCCCGAAGCGGTCAGCACTTCGCGGACGATCTGGTCGTAGGGCTTGTTCTCGTAGAGGTTCGACCAAATCCATTGATAGAAACCGTAGGTCGCGGAGTTGTCGTCCGGGGTGCGGTTCTTGTTCCGCAAGACGAGGTTCCATTTGTTCGCGAAGTAGTCGGCATAGTCGGGCGAAGCGAGCAAGCGATCGACCAGCTTGTCACGCTTGGCCGGATCGGTGTCGGCGAGAAACGCTCGGACTTGTTCTTCGGTTGGCAGCGTGCCGCTGACGTCGATCGAAACGCGGCGCAGGAACGTGGCGTCGTCGGCGATCGGTGACGGCGGGATACCGAGCACCTTCAGCTTGCCGAAGACGGCATCGTCGATGAAGTTCTTGCTGGCCGGGACAGCGGCGATATCGGCACCGAGCGGAATCGTCGCACGGAACGTCGAGACCGTTCCTTGATAACGCGCCATGATCGCCACTTCGCCAGCGAGGTCGAGCGTCTTGATCATGCCGGTGTTGGTGGCTTCGGCCATTTCCGTGTCGTTGGCTTCAAACAGGGCCATGCGGGTCACGTCTTCGGACGTTCCGTCGCTGTAGGATGCGATGACGGTGATCTGCTGATCGGCACCGCGATCCATGACTCGGCCTTCGGGCAGGCACTTGATGCCGGTGACGTAGGCGTCCTTATCGGAACCGTAGGGGAGGCCCTGCTCGACCCAGCGGGAGATCAAGCGGAACTCGTAGCTATCAACATCCATCCGCTTTCCGCCACCGTGAGGCGATCGGCCGGTGGCCTTCATCAACAACAGACTGTCGGAAGGTGAAGACGGGAAGACCCGTCGTCCGCGATTCTCTTTGACGAGGAATTCGTGATCCTCATCGGGATAGAAACCGAGCAGCGAGAGCTTGAAACCGTTTTGCCCGGACGCCTTGCCGTGGCAGCCGCCGCTGTTGCAGCCGAGCTTCGTGAAGATCGGCACGATTTGATTCTTAAAGTTGATCGGGACTTGGTGCTCGACTCCCTCGACGTGAATCTGGGTCGAGACATTAAAACCGTTTCCGGTAACTTTCAGAGTGACATCGCCGTCCTTGATTGGCGTTACCAATCCGGTCGCATCGACATTGACGATCCCGGCCGGTTCGGCGGAGTACTGCACCTTTCGGGTGTGGTCGCGAAGCTGACCAGTGGAATAGTTGCCGGTGACATAAACTTGTTGCCGAGCATCGCGGCCTCGCAGCACGATCGGTTTGCCGTCGACGGTTGGTTCAACTTTGAGAGCGGCAAGCTGACCTGGATCGCCCAATCCCTTGGGTTTCGCGGGTTCCGCAAACGCAGAGTTGAGGGCCGCAAAAGCACTCGCGGCGGTCACGGCAAACAGCAAACGGTTCGTCATCCTCATGGATTGCTCCTATTTATGACGGAGTGGCATCGGGAGGTTATCCCGCGTGAGACCAAGGCAATCAGTCAATTCCTCGATGGCATGGATCCAACAGAGGCAATCTGGTTTGTTCGATGAGATTTCGTGATGACGTCGGCAACGATCATCAGTTGCAGGTGAGTCTTAAGGGAGGTCGCAGGCAGGTCAGTGTGTTGGCAGGATATTCGTGTCAGAGAGCTTAGGCTGCGGATTCGTCAGGCACAACATATCAACGTCGGCTTGGTTGTCAATTGGCGATCCGGCTTCTGGAAGGATCGGATCGTTCGGGCGAAGGATCGCTGTGGATTCTCTGGCACATCCGAAAGTTCAACTGGTTTTTGTCAGATGCGCCGCGAGAGATTTCTCCGGCGCGTGGCCGAGCGATACAGTATTGACCGTGTGCGAGGACTTTAAGTCTTGATGAATAGCAAAGGTCTCAGAATGAATTGCGACCAAGTTCGCCAGAGCGTGATTGATGGCCGGCTGATGCCTGCAGGTGCTTTTGGGAAAGCCCTTTCGGATTGGATGGCGACCAATCACACCCTCAGCGATGGTGAGGGGTTGGTTCGGCTGATGGTGAAGCAACAGTTGCTGACCGAATTTCAGGCGAGCGGACTTCTCGCAGGAATCCCTGGCCCCTATCGGCTGGGCCCTTACGAAGTGTTTGATCGTGTCGCAGCGGGTCGGCTGGGGATGCTCTTTCGAGCAAGGCATCCGGAGTTCGATCAAGCGGTCTCACTCAAGATCTTTCCGTTTGACGTGTCCAGCGATCGCGAGCAAGCTGCGCGACTGACTCGTGAGTTACGAATCGACGTGCTGGCGGATCATCCCAACGTCGTGCGAACCTTTCAGGTCGGGCGAGCCGGTCGGATGGTCTATGCGGCTCTTGAGGATCTCCAGGGGGAAACGCTCGCGACTCGGGTGAAGCGAGAAGCGTCGACCGCCACACCGTCGCTGCCGCTGGGAGAGGCCTGCCGGCTCATTCGCGAAGCGTCGCTGGGGATGGCCTACTTGCATGAAATGGGGGTCGTTCTGCGTGACGTGCAACCGGCCAATCTCTGGGTGACGTCTTCTGGGCACATCAAAATCATGGAGTTCGGATCGGCTCACGACTCGCTTGAGTTTCTCGACGATGCCGACTCGATTCCCACCGATCAGGCGGACGAACTGCGTTGGAACTTCGATTACGTTTCGCCAGAGCAGGGGGATGATGACCAGTCGTGCGATGTCCGCAGCGACATCTACTCGCTGGGCTGCGTGGCCTTTCTCTGTCTGACTGGGCGAGTCGTGTTCGCCGACAAGAACCCGCTACGGAAGATGATTCGTCACGCGCGCGATCCGGCACCCTCGGCGAAGGAATTCAATTCGTCGTTGCCTCAGCCCGTCGTGGAATTGCTTGCGAAGATGCTGTCGAAGAAGCCTGCCGATCGCCCGGCCACGGCGTCCCTGGTGGCAGCGGCCTTGGAGCCGTTCTGCTTGGCCTCTGATGTGAATGAGGAGATCAACGCTTTGTCGGGTGTCGAACTGCGGCCCAATTTTCTGGACTGGGTCGGCACGCTCGACGCCTTTGAGCAGATTGAAGAAATCCCGCCGACCGAAACTGATCCGGCGGTGGTCGACTTCATCCACTCCATGACCGGCGAGTGATCGAAGGCCGGATGATTCATGAATTCGTAGCCAAGCTCGCCAGAGCTTGGGATGTCGTTCCGAGCCACCCCAATCACTGGCGAGATTGGCTACGAAAAACACTTTGAGGCAACGATGACTTCAGCGCATCTCAACACCGTGGATGATGCGCTCGCCGCGCTGCGAGCCGGCCGGCTCGTGATCGTGGTGGATGCGTCGGATCGCGAGAATGAAGGCGACTTCGTCGCCGCAGCGGAGTCGATCACTTCCGAGCAAGTCGACTTCATGCTGACTCGCGGCCGAGGCGTCATGTGCGCCCCGCTCACGCGTGAGACGGCAGATCGTTTGCGACTGTCTCCATTGGTCGCGGCGGAAGCGAATTCGTCTTTGAATCACACTCCGTTCCTGACGCCGGTCGATCATCGTGATGCGGGCACAGGGGTGAGCGCCGAGAGTCGTGCAAAAACATTACGAGCGTTGGCGGACTCGAATGCGTCAGCGGGAGATTTCGTTCGTCCGGGCCATCTCAATCCACTGCTGGCCAAGGAAGGGGGCGTCTTGCGCCGAGCGGGACACACCGAAGCAACGGTTGACCTGCTGCGCATTGCGGGACTCAAGCCCGTGGGAGTGCTGATCGAGATCCTCAGCCAAAAGCACGCCGGGATGGCCGATCGCACCGAGTTGGAAGAGATCGCTCACCAGCAAAACATTCCGATCATCACCATCGAAGACCTGATTCGTCACCGCCGATTGCGTGAGCGTCTGGTCACACGCGAAGTGGAAGTCTCGATGCCGCTCCGCGAATTCGGCCAAGTCACCGTCATTGCTTACCGGGTCGAGCACGAAGATCAGGAGCCATTGGCTCTGGTTTGGGGAGACTTGAAATCGGTGGCCGCTCCGCTCGTCCGCATGCACTCCAGTTGCTTCACGGGAGACGTGCTGGATTCGTTGCGTTGCGACTGCGGCGATCAATTGCACTTGGCGATGGATCAGATTTCGCAAGCCGGGACCGGAGCCGTCGTCTATTTGCCGCAGGAGGGACGCGGCATCGGTTTGGTCGCGAAGCTCAAGGCATATCAACTGCAAGACGAGGGGTTGGACACCGTCGAGGCAAATCACAAACTCGGTTTCAAAGCGGACCAGCGGGACTACATGATCGGGCTGCAAATCCTGAAGGATCTCGGCCTGAGCCAGATTCGCATCCTGACGAACAATCCCAAGAAGCTCGAATCGTTCGAGCAGACCTGGGATCTGCACGTCGTCGAGCAAGTCCCCATCATCGCCCCGCCGCATGAGCACCGGCAAAAATACATGGACACCAAACGGGACAAGATGGGGCACAAGCTGCCGCCGGCAAAATAATCTTCAATAGTCGCAGACGCACTTTGTCGTCAGTCTTTGCTTCCATTGAGCGGTCGGAAGATCGCCACGCGGAATCATTTCGCTGACCAGCCGGAGAGTACATCCAGCGGATAAGTCGGGCGCGGGATGCGTTGCCAGCGGAACGCGGTCAGATCGGATTGCGTCGTCCCCGGCGAATCGACTCGGATCAAGCCGCTTCGCCAACGGCTGAAGAACTGGAAGTTGCTGGCCGTCTTGAGGACGACCATCTTGGCATCGGCGATCTCCAATCCGAGATGTGTGTAAAGCACGGGATGGTTGACTGCGAAGCTGCGATGATCCAGCAGAGCGATGCGGATCTCGCCCACTTCCAAGAGCGCGGTCTGTCGCAGATCGCAAACGCCGCGATCATGTAGATCGACGATGAATCCCCGCGAGACTGCGGCGACGTTGCCGGTGACTTGGACCGGCTGACTGAAGACGTGGTCGAGCTTGCCGCCCAACTCGACGGTGATGCGAGCGCCGACACCAGCGGCCAGAGCGGCCTGCAGCGCTTCGGCATCAATCATCGGCACGAACGCCGGACAGGGAACTTGTTGGTCGAGCAGGGCCTTGAGGATGCAGGTACTGTCGCCGGGGGCTCCCCCGTAAACCGAATCACCCGTGTCCGAGAGAATGATCAAGCCTCGCTCGGCTGCGACTGCCTGGCGAACCGCTTCGGCCGGTTCGACACGTTCAGATCGCCAAAACTGTTCGCGCAGGCTCCACGCTTTGTCAGCGATCTCGGCCGCGAGCGAATCGGCCAACTCAACGTCGTTGTCCGTGTGAACGATGACCGACCAGCCTCCTTCGGCAACGTCCAGCCACGGCTGCATCGGATACGGAGAAACGTCGAGCACTCCGCTCTGGCATTCCATCTGCCGCGCCAAGTCGAACCATTCTTTCATCGGTCCCGACGACGTGAGAAACTGATCCTGCGGCGTGATCATCGGAATCTTCCGCCAACGCACGGTCGGGCGAATCTCGCCGCGCAACATGCGAAACAGCAGATGAGCCACCTTCCGTCCTGTGGCCGGTGGGTCGTGCGGCTGAGTTTCATGGCCAATCAGCAGATCAGCACACTCGACCATTCGGCGCGTGATGTTGGCGTGATGATCGAACGCCACCACAACTGGGATGTCGCGTCCGACGACCTCGCGAACGGCTTGCAAGACGTGACCTTCGACGTCGTCGTCTTTCGCAGATGCGGCCGCACCGTGCAGCGATAAGAAGACCGCGTCCAGCGGCAACGACTGCTTCAGTCCTGTGACTAATCGCTCGGTGAGAAAATCGAGCGTCTCCGCCGTGATCGTTCCGCCGGCGCTGCCCCAGGCTCGAACAATCGGCCGCAGATCCACTTGTTCGGGTTGTTGGGCCGCGATCTCCAGGAAGCCGCCGATCGGGCCGACGCCGCACATTCGCTCCAAGATCTCGTCGCCGAAGTAAAGCCCATACGCTTCGAAGTCACTTCGGTTCGCCATCAGTGGACTGAACGAGTCTGTTTCCTGTGCGACCTCGGCAATGGCAATTCGCATCGTTGGCTCTCTCATGTTCTCAGATTGTTCAGGCTTGGTGCGGCCACAAATGAAATCGGCGAGCGGGGCGGCGTCAGCCCCCCGGTTCCAGCGGAGAATACACGGGGGGCTGACGCCGCCCCGCTCGCCTGCGCTATTTGCGATCGCGGGCGTAGCGGACTCGGCAACCGCGGGCGAGTGTTTCAGTGACGGCTGGCTTGTCACCTTTCAGCGCGGCGGCGACCGCCGCTTCGACGTACTTGTGCTGGACCCTGCCGGCGTCGGTGCTGTCGTCCATCGCGCCCATGTAAACCACTTGGCGAGCCTTGTTGAGCACATAGAACTCCGGCGTGAAGATCGCTCCGTAGTCCTTGGCGATCTTTTGCGATTCGTCGGAGAGGTACTGAAACGCGAAGTCTTTTTCCTTGGCTCGCGCTTGTAGCTTCGGCAGACGATCCGCCTCGACGAGATTCACGCAGACGGCAACGACCGCCACCTTTCCGTTCGGGCCGGCGTGCTGCTTGGCCAAAGCATTGAGACGGTCTTCATAGTTCACAGCCGTCGGACAACTCAGGCAGGTGAAGGCGAGCACGATGACGTCCTGGTCTTTCAACTCGGCTAGAGAGTGCTTCTTGCCATCGGTGCCGGGCAGATCGACCCAGGTCGGAGCCTTGTCGCCGACGCTCAAGACGTCGTTGAACTCACCCGCTGAGAGCGCTTGGCTCATCGCGCACCCCAGCAGACACAGCGCGAAACAAACTCGTGACAAACAAGACATGGTTTGGATCCTCATTCGCGGCTTCGCAGCGGCTCAGGCAGAACTCCGCCGGGGCAGGTCCGGCAGTGTGAATTCGTTCGCGTCCAAGTCACGCAATGATGTCGTCGAGCACGCGAGCTCCGCCGACACCGGTGAGCTTGTAGTCGCGGCCGCCGTAGCGGTACGTCAGCTTCTCGTGATCGAGACCGAGCAGGTGCAGGATCGTGGCGTGCATGTCGTGCGGATGGACTTTGTTCTCGACCGCCTTGATGCCGAACTCGTCGCTGGCCCCGTAGCGCAGGCCCCCTTTTACGCCGCCGCCGGCCATCCACATCGAGTAGGCCGTGCCGTTGTGGTCGCGACCGTCCTTGTTGCGGACGTGCGGAGTGCGGCCGAACTCACCGCCCCACATGACCAGCGTGTCCTTCAACATGTCACGCGATTCGAGATCGGCCAGCAAGGCTCCGAGCGGTTGATCGATCGCTTTGCAGTTGTTGGTCAGGTTGTTCTTGAGACCGCTGTGCTGGTCCCAGTTGGCGTGAGTCACCTCGATGAAGCGGACGCCGGACTCGGCCAGGCGGCGAGCCATCAGGCATTGGCGGCCGAAATTATCGGTCGGGCCGCCGCCGATGCCGTAAGCATCGAGCGTCTCCTTGGATTCTTTCGTCAGGTCGAGCGCCTGCGGCAGCGCGTCCTGCATGCGGAACGCGAGTTCGTAGGACTCGATGACCCCTTCGATCTCGGCGTTGACCTGCTGGCGGCCGAGCAGATCACGGTTGAGAGACTGCACGAGGTCGAGTTGCTCGCGTTGCAGTGAACCGGGCAGGTGCTTGGACGTGATGTTGCCGATGCGTGTATCGGCCACTTTCTGGCCTTCGCGCCCGATGGCGGTCCCTTGATAGATCGCGGGGAGGAAGCCGCTCGAATAGTTCTGTGATCCGCCGAGGTTGTTGGGCGGGTTGATCGTCACGAAGCCGGGCAGGTTTTGATTCTGCGTGCCGAGGCCATACAGCGACCAGGCTCCCATGCTCGGACGAGCGAAGCGGAACTCGCCGGTGTGCATCATCAGGAATGCTTGCGGATGGTTCGGCACGTCGGTCCACAGGCTGTTGATGAGGCACATCTGGTCGGCGTGCTTACCGACGTGCGGGAACAGTTCCGAGATCGGCAGACCGCTCTGACCTTGCTGCTCGAACTTCCACGGCGAGGCCATCAGCGAGCGGCCCTTCTGTTCGGGAGCGTCTTTGCCGTCATGCTCGGCGAGCGCGGGCTTGTAATCAAACGTGTCGACGTGCGAAGGACCACCGCGCATGCAGGCATAAATGACCCGCTTTGCCTTCGGAGCGAAGTGCGGCTCTTTGGGAGCCAACGGATTCGTGTAATCGGCGGAGGCTCGTTCACCGACGAGGCCAGCGAAGGCCATCATGCCGAAGCCACTGGAAACTCGCTGCAACATTTCGCGACGGGACCAACGATTCGCACCGTGAATGGACATGTTGTTCTCCTTTTCGGCAGTCCGCGCCAACGGGACTGCGTGGATCAATGAGTGAATCAAAACCTGAGTCATCAAGTCCGCAATCTAATTCCAGAGCGTGAATTCAAAATTTGTCATACGTCCTGGTTTGTCGTACGCCACCACGAACGCATCAAAAAAACCTTCGCGACCTAACAGGCTGGCACTTTCGCATTCGGTGAAACAGATCGGCATTCGTAATTGGCAATCGACTTCGCGAACGACCACGTCAACTGAATGGATTCGGCCGGGGACCGAGCACTCAGGTCGCGGGGAAATTTCTTGAAGCTTAATTAACTCTCCCTCTTCCCAAATCAATCCCAACGCGTCGCACAGACGGCGCGGTGCCATGCTCAAGTCCGCTCCGCTATCGACTAAAAACCATTCCGGAATCTCTCTTCCAGTCGTCTGATTGACCAGCAACACATTTAATTAATCCAGGCACAAATTGGACAATGTCGCCTGCATCGGAGAATTCTGCTGACCAGGGTTTTCTGAACTTCGTCATCGAACCATCCAACGGTCTTCTACGCGATGAACAATCACGAGCGATCGATCCAGGTGGCGGATCGCATCTTCGACATCGTCCCGAGTGTTTCCCGACGCCACAATCCGGCAGTCATAGGCAGCGATCCATTGCCCACAGTACTGGCGAAGTTCCTCAGGCGGCAGTTTCGAAAGCCAAGCGATCGTCGCGTCTGAATGCTTTAATCGCTCGGTCTGTTCCAGTGATGGCGTGAACCGCGTGGCCGTGACACGTGGAAATCGTAGTTTGGAATCTCGCAATGCGATCAACATGTTGAACCCCAGCTTTTACCAGTGACTCAGCAACTACTCGACATACCGGAACTCGGCCGAGGCGAGCAGGGCTTGGCAGAAGGCGGCCCAGGCGCGGACTCGGATTTGTTCTTTGTTCTTTTCGGCGGACTCGATGACTGACTCGGAGCGTTTCACGAACTCGGTGGACTCGGCGGATTCTTTCGCGGAAGGCTCACGATTCAAAGCGATGCGGAAGGCCATTGCCACGCGAGCCGAATCGCCCAGGTCGCCGACGGCCAGCAGGCGTTCGGCGAAGTGCCGCGACTGTTGGACGAGGAACTGGCTATTCATCAGGAAGAGGCTTTGTGACGGAACGGTCGTGACATCGCGGACGCCGATGACCAGCGACGGGTCCGGTGCGTCGAAGAGTTCGAGGGCTTCGGGCATCGCGTTGCGGACGATCGGCAGGTAGATGCTGCGATGGCGAATGCTGGCGTCGGAGAACGTCGCCGGATTCAAGCGACCTTGTTGAACGACCTCTTCCGCAGACTTCGACACGATCGAGCCGGACATGGATTCGAGATCAAGCTGCCCGCTGACGGCGAGGATGGCATCGCGAATCTGGTCCGAGTCCATGCGATGCGGCGAGTGCCGCCAGAGATGGATGTTGTCCGGATCGGCTTCGTAGCTCTTCGCGACGTGCGTGCTGGCGAGTCCGTAGGTCCGCGTCAGCACCAGCGAGCGAACCAGTTTCTTGATCGACCAGCCGTCGCGCACGAACTGCAACGCGAGTTGATCGAGCAGTTCCGGATGACTGGCTCTTTCTCCGAGTTCGCCGAAGTTATCGACACTGGCGACGAGGCCGCGGCCGAAGAGATGTTGCCACACGCGATTCGCCGCGACGCGGGCGGTCAGCGGGTTGTTCGGCGATGCGATCCAGTTCGCGAGTTCGAGCCGTCCGCTTTGTTTGGGATCGACCTTCGGCAGCTCGCCGATCGTAGCGACCGAGACCACGCCGCGTGGCACGGACGCGCCCCGATTTTTTGAGTCGCCGCGGATGCAAATCTCACAATCGGCGGGCTTCTTCTCGTCGCGGACTCCCATTGCCAATTCGCCGGCGGGGGGCGCGTTTGACTTTAACTCCTTGATCTCGTCCATGCAGTGCCGCAGGTCTTCTCCAAGCTGCTTGATTTTGTCGGCCTCTTCGGGGGAAGCGTTCTTGGGAACTTTGACCTCGACGGGCGGCATGTCTTCGGGCTTGACGGGGGGCTGATTCTTGGCGGCCTTCTTTGGCTTTGGCTTTGGCTTCTGCTTGTTCTTGTCGGCGGGTTTGTCCTTGGCGACGGCTCCCAACCGTTTGAGTTCGGCGGTCACCTTCTGGCGATGTTCGAGCAACTTCGCGAGCGCGGTGGTGTGCTTCTGGCGGACCTCGGCCATCGTCGGGTCGCCGTTGAGTTCATGGAAGCCGGTATTCTTCTGGCGTCCATTCCCTTGTCCGCCGCCGGAGCTGTAGAGCGTGTCGGTGCTCGTGAAGAGGCCGGCCATCGCGTAGTACTCGCGCGTCGGGATCGGATCGAACTTGTGGTCGTGACAGCGAGCACACGCGACAGTCAACGCCATGAAGCCGGTCGTTGCGACTTCGATCTGTTCGGCGACGACGTCCATCTGGAAATCAGGATTGTTCTGAGCACGCGGCTTCGAACCGAGCGCCAAGAATCCAGTCGCGACCAACAACTCGTCGCGCTGCTTCATATTCTCCGACGGCAGCAAGTCACCGGCGAGTTGCTCGCGAATGAACTGATCGAACGGCTTGTCTGAGTTGAACGCGCTGATGACGTAATCGCGATATCGCCAAGCGTGTGGGTACGAAACGTTGTCCGTGTTGCCGTTGGATTCCGCGAAGCGCGCGACATCGAGCCAATGCCGGCCCCAGCGTTCGCCGAATTGGGGTGACGCGAGCAACCGATCGACGACGGTCTCGGCCGCTTGCGGAGACTTATCGTTGACGAAGGCATCGACCTCAGCGGGAGTCGGAATTAAGCCGACCAGATCGAGACTGACTCGGCGAATCCATGTCCGCCGATCTGCGTCAGCGATCGGCTTGAGCTTGTTCTTTTCCAATCCCGCCAGCACGAACTGATCGACGTCCGACTTCGACCATTGTTTGTCTTGGACGCTGGGTGGTTCGACCGCTTTGGGTGGCTGAAACGCCCAGAACTGTCGGCCGGCTTCGATGTCGATTTCTTTCCTGGCGGCCGGGACTTTGCCACCTTCACGCGGGTCCGGAGCCCCCATTTTGACCCAGGCCACGAAGTCGGAGATGACGGAAGCAGGCAGCTTCTTTTCGGGGGGCATTTCGAGACCGTCATGCCGGATGGCTTCGATCAGCAGGCTATCCTCCGGGCTGCCGGGGACGATGGCGGGGCCGGTCTCGCCACCTTGGAGCAATCCCTCGCGGGAGTCGAGAGCGAGGCCGCCTTTGAGTTTCGCTCCCTCTTTGGTCGAGTGGCATTCGTAGCAGCTTTCGACCAGGACCGGGCGAATGCGTTTCTCAAAGAAGGCGATCCCTTTTTTGTCCGGGACCGCATCGGCAGCCGCGGCAAATGTGGTCCAACCGAGCGACGCGAGCATTCCCATCGAGATAAGCCATCGAGCCATGACCGCTCCTTTTGATTGATCGGGTCAGCAGTTCCAACGCCGAGCCTCGCCAAGCGATGCGCCGGGTCAGAGCATTATTTCGTCCTGTTTGGGAACAGCCAACGCCAGCTTTGCCGTTGCGAGGCGGGTTGATTAGCTTCCGTCGCGTCGGTCGCTGAGACCGCAGGACTCTGTTCGACACCTTTGATTAAGGAATCCGATTCATGCTCAGACTTCTCAAGGCGACTCGTTCGCGGGCTTGGTTGGCAGTGGTGGTGGCGTTGGCGGGAGCCGGATCGGCGATGGCCGACGTGACGCTGCCGAACATCTTCGGCGAGCACATGGTTCTGCAACGCGGGCAGAAGAACAAAGTCTGGGGCAAAGCCGCGGTTGGAGAAGAAGTGACAGTCTCGATCGCTTCGCAAAGCCACAAGACGAAGGCCGGGGCGGATGGATCGTGGAGCGTGATGCTCGACCCACAGGAGGTCGGCGAGCCGCTCACCTTGACCGTCAAAGGCAAGAACGAGATCAAGTTCGGCGACGTGCTCGTCGGCGAGGTTTGGATTTGCTCCGGCCAATCGAACATGCAGTGGTCGGTGAACTCGGCGAACGATTCCGATTTGGAGCGTGCTGCCGCCAAACATCCCAAGTTGCGGATGATCAACTTCCCCAACATCGGCGTGCAGGAGCCGATCTGGACTCACCCGAATTCGCAGTGGCAAGTCGCCTCGCCAGAGACGATCGGCAATTGGTCGGCGGTCGGTTACTTCTTCGCTCGCCAGTTGCAGCGGACGCTCGATGTGCCGGTGGGCATGATCAACAACGCTTGGGGCGGCTCGGCCTGCGAGGCGTGGGTCAATCGCGATCTGCTGACGAAGACCGCGACCATGCGGCCGATGATGGAACGCTGGATTCTCAGTGAGAAGGCGTTCGCCGATCTGTCGGCGAAGACGGACCTCAACGAGGATCAGAAGAAGCAGCTCGCCGGATTACAGAATCAGATGCGCGGCAATTCTCGGCCAGCCAACATCTACAACGGCGTGCTGAGCTCTCACATCGGTTACGGCATTCGCGGGGCGATCTGGTATCAAGGCGAATCGAACGCCGGCCGAGCCTATCAGTACCGCGACCTGTTCCCGCTGATGATCCAAAACTGGCGCGACGAGTGGGGGCAGGGCGACTTCCCGTTCTATTGGGTACAGCTTGCCGACTTCCTGGCCGAGAAGCCCGAACCGGGCGACAGCTCGTGGGCCGAACTGCGCGAAGCTCAGACGATGACGATGAAGCGTCTCAAGAACACGGGCGAAGCAGTCATCATCGACATCGGCGAGGGCAAGGACATCCATCCGAAGAACAAGGTGGATGTCGGCCGCCGGTTGGCTCGTTGGGCGTTGGCTGAGACCTACAAAGTTCCCGGCATCGCAGCGCGCAGCCCGCTCTACAAGTCGATGGAGAAGTCCGGAAACAAGATCGTGCTGACGTTCGACAATGTCGCTCCGGCCGCGAATGGATGGCGACCGTTCGACGTCAATGAGCCGCGCGGTTTCGCGATCGCCGGTGACGACAAGAAATTCGTCTGGGCCTCGGCGAAAATTCTGCCAGACGGCCGGATCGAAGTTTGGAGCGACAAGGTGAGCGAGCCCGCCTCGGTTCGATATGGCTGGGCTGACAATCCCGTCGTCAACATGTACTCCTCGGCCGGCCTGCCGCTGACTCCGTTCCGCACGGACGATTGGCCGGGCGTGACGATCGACGCCAAGTAGCGTTGCGAAGACGCAATCGAATCTCGAAATCTGGGGTCGGGTCTTCAAATTTCAAGATTGCCGAGGCAATTTTGAAATTTGAA
>CAMDPX010000101.1 GCA_945905295.1 Planctomyces sp. SH-PL62
GGCTGCTAAGAACCGGGGGGCTGACGCCGCCCCGCTCGCCTGAGGTTGCTTTTGATTTTTGACGCGTGGTGTGGAGCAATCGACCGCGTGGAACTGCTCTTCGCGAGTTTGCGAATTTTGGACTAGGTTCCGACCTCGCAGGCGGAGCTGGCCGTGTGCTGACCCTCGTTGAGTGGTCCGGCTGACTTCCGCGAAAAACTGTCGCTGTGATTGGTCGGGAGAGCCCAGGATGTTGCTGTCTTCATGGATCGAATTGCTGAAACGAGTCTTGCGGACCAAATCGTTGAGGACACGCGATCGCAACGGACCAACGGGGCGGCGATTGCTCAACCAGGTGCCGGCGCATTTTGAGACTCTGGAGTCGCGCTGCTACTTGAGCGTCTCGTCGCTTTTTGACAGCGCGACCAACACGCTGACGATTACCAGCAACGCGAATGATGCGATCCGCGTGAATGCGAACGCCGGCGGGTTGGTGACGGTCAATAACGTGGCGATCTCGCCGTCAGTGAATGCGGCGGCGGTCCAGGTGCTGGTGGTCAACGGCGGGACCGGAGCGAACACGATCGACCTGTCGAAAATCAGTAGCTCGGCGTTCACGAGCCTGGTGTCGGTGACGGTCAACGGCGGCGCGGGGGCGGATCAAATTACGGGCACCGCGCTGGCAGACAACCTCAATGGCGGCGAGGGGAACGACATCATCACTGGCGGCGCGGGGGCGGATGTTTGCGCGGGTGACGCCGGAGCGGACAAGATCAGCGGCGGAATCGGCAACGATTCGCTCATTGGCGGAACTGGTGACGACGTGCTGATGGGCGACGACGGTAACGACTCGCTCAGCGGCGGCGCGGACAAGGACCGCATCAATGGTGGTAACGGAAACGATCTCATCAACGGCGATGGCGAGAACGATCTGCTCGATGGCGGCGCGGGGAGCGACAATCTCGATGGCGGCGCAGGCAAAGATACGTGCATCGGCGGTCTCGATGCGGACTCGCTGCTGGGGGGCGATGACAATGATTCTTTGAGCGGCGGAGTCGGCGCGGACACACTGGATGGCGGTGCGGGGGACGACGTCGCGGATGGCGGCAACGACAACGACAGCCTGCTGGGCCAAGCGGGCGATGACACGCTGCGCGGTGTCGCTGGAAACGATGTGCTTAATGGCGGCGGCGGGGAAGACTCGTGTTCGGGCGGTGCCGGCGAGGACAACGTTCAAGGCGGCGCTGACAACGACTTGCTCGTCGGGGACGCGCAGGACGACACGCTGGAAGGTGGTGACGGCACAGACACGCTGGATGGCGGTGCCGGCAACGATCACGTCAACGGTGACGCCGGTGACGACACGTGTCGCGGTGGAACGGGAAACGACACGCTCAGCGGCGGAGAGAACGACGATGATCTCTTTGGTGATGCGGGCAACGACACACTCCTCGGCGAGAACGGTGATGATCTCGCCGATGGCGGAACGGGGAATGATTCTTTAGTCGGCGCGGCTGGCGAGGACACGCTGCGCGGAGGGGATGGAAACGACATCGCCGAGGGAGGTCTCGACAATGATTTGCTCGAAGGGGGCGCGGGCGTTGACCAACTTCGTGGCAACGAAGGGGACGACACGCAGTTGGGAGGTGCTGGAAACGATCTGCTCGAAGGGGGGATCGGTCAGGATGACCTCGATGGCGGCGGCAACGACGACGGTCTGCAAGGTGACGCGGGCGACGATCTGCTGAAGGGCTCCGACGGTCGCGACACTCTGGATGGCGGCGAAGGCGCGGATGAACTGAACGGCGGAGCCGGGAACGACAACTTGCAAGGGGGCAGCGATGAGAACGCGGACACACTTCGCGGTGACGCGGGAGACGATTCGCTCGAGGGAGGTGCTGGAAACGATTCGCTGCACGGGGGGCTTGGCCAGGATCTCGTGCAAGGCGGCGAAGGTCTCGACACGATAGGCGGCGACGAGGGGAACGATGATCTGCGCGGCGGCGCTGGTAATGACTCGCTCGAAGGGGGAGCCGGTCACGATCGCTTGGACGGCAGCGACGGGGAGGATGTTCTGCAAGGGGGCGTCGGCAACGACACTCTGACGGGCGGCGCTGGCGAAGATATTTTGCAAGGTGACAACGGCAACGACCGTCTCGACGGCGGAGCAGGTGACGATGAACTCGGTGCTGGAGCGGGCAACGACCTGCTGATTGGCGGTTCCGGTGACGACGTTGCTGGCGGCGGCCTCGGCAATGACACGATCCATGGGGACGATGGGTTCGATGAACTCTCAGGCGATGAGGGGAACGACGAACTGCATGGCGGCAATGACGACGACGTCATGCACGGCGGAGTGGGCAACGATCGCTGCGCTGGCGACGACGGCAGCGATGAGATCAGCGGAGACGCCGGTGCGGATCTGCTCGCCGGAGGTCGCGGCAATGATTTGCTCGAAGGGGGTGCCAACAACGACACACTCAATGGCAACGAAGGGGACGACGAAGTCATGGGCGATGACGGCAATGACCGCGTCAACGGCGATGATGGCGACGACTTCGTCAGTGGCGGCCTCGGCAACGACAGCCTCACCGGTGGCAAAGGCCGAGATGGCCTCGAAGGGGGCCTGGGCGACGACACCTGCGACGGCGGCGATGACGATGACTCCATCTTCGGTGGAGCCGGCAAGGATCGGATTCGTTCCGGAAACGGCAGCGATGAAGTGACCGGCGGCGACGGTATCGACCTCTTCGAAGACCAATCCGCAGACGACACCTTCGAGCAGGCTGGCGACAACGAAAACCCCGATCGGTGAGAGTCGGTTCGCCCCTGGCTCAGGCGAGCGGGGCGGCGTCAGCCCCGTAGCCGCACTCGCCAGAGTGCGGGACACCCGCGTTCTGGCGAACGCGGCTACTTGCGACAAATCCACCGGTGGGCTGACGCCGCCCCGCTCGCCTGAGTTCATTGTGGCCACTACAAACCCGCTCGTTCGATCGACCACTTTCTTGTCGGAGCATCTCGCAATGGCCACTCAACCCAGTTTGTACGAGCGACTTGGCGGCGTGTACGCGATCGCGGCGGTCGTGGACGACTTCATCGATCGGATCATGATCGACTCGCGACTCAACGCGAATCCGAAAGTGGACGAGGCTCACCACCGCGTCTCGAAGGCCGGCTTCAAGTATCTCGTCACCGAACAAGTCTGCTGGGCCGCCGGCGGTCCGCAGTGCTATACCGGCCGCTCGATGCGCGACTCGCACGCGCATCTCGACATCACCGAGTTCGAGTGGCAAGCGTTCCTCGGCGACCTGCAACAGACCTTCGACAAGTTTGAAGTCCCCGCGACCGAGCGGGCCGAACTCCTGGCCATCGTCGAGAGCACGAAGCCCGACATCGTGCGGGCATGACCGTAGCCGCACTCGCCAGAGTGCGGGCGGCCCGCGTTCTGGCGAACGCGGCTACCATACCCAAAGGACGCGCAGTTTCATGCCCGACGAAGCAGAAATCTCCTCCGTCTGTGCGGCGATCGGTGAAGAGGGCATCGGCCGAGTGGTCGCGGCCTTCTATCGCCAAATCCCCAACGACGATTTGCTGGGACCGCTGTACCCGCCTCAAGATTTGGCCGAAGCGGAGACTCGACTGCGCGAATTCTTGATCTTTCGATTCGGCGGCCCCGAGTATTACCTGCATCACCGCGGCCACCCTCGCCTGCGGATGCGACACGCTCCCTTCCCGATTTCACAAAGCGTTCGCGATCGCTGGGTCGCTCTGATGGATCGCGCGCTGGCCGAGGCCGAATTGCCCGCTGACACCGCCGCCATCATGCAGGCGTTCCTGCATCACATCGCCACGTTTCTACTCAACTCTTGATTGAGCATTCCGTGTCCGGAAAACAGACCGCCACTCAGAGGAGCGATTGATGACGCTATCGACCCAAGCATTGCGAACTCAGATTGCAGGCGTGCCGCGAATACCGCTCGCGCACTTGCCGACGCCGTTGGAGTTGCTGCCCCGCTTCAGCCAAGCCGTCAGCCCGAACGGGCCGCGCATCTGGATCAAGCGCGATGATTGCACGGGGTTGCTCTTCGGAGGCAACAAGGCGCGTCACAATGAGTTCCTGATCGCAGACGCGCTGGCCAAGGGAGCCGACTTGGTCGTGTGGGGCGCGGGAGTGCAGAGCAACAACTGCCGGCAGACCGCCGCCGCCTGCGCGAAGGTCGGACTCGATATCCATCTGGTGCTCGGACGAGGCAAACCGGCGAACGGGCCGGATGTCGTGCAGGGAAATCTGTTGCTCGACCACATCGTCGGCGCGAGCATCGAGATCGTCGAAGATTCGATCGGCCCGATGCTCGACCAAAAGATCGCGGAAGTTGCGGAACGGTTTCGCGCGCGAGGCCGCAGGGTCTATCTGTGGGATCGCCCGGTTGTGCTGCCGCTCGCCGCAGTGAGCTACGCACTTTGCATGGCCGAGATCGTCGAGCAATCCTCAGCCAGCGGTTTTGAACCGGCGGCGGTGTATGTCTCATCGTCCGGTTCGACCGGAGCCGGCGTCGCACTGGGCGCGAAAGCGCTGGGAGTCCCTTATCCGGTGAAGAGCATCGCTCCCATGATCTGGCCGTGGGACAGCCGGCAAGAACTTTCGGCGACGGCCAATCAAGCGGCCGAACTCATCGGCATCGAGACGCGACTGACCCCCGACGACATTCTCTTCATCGGCGACTATCTCGGCCCCGGCTATGGCAAGCCTTCCGACGCGGGTATCGAAGCCATGACGTTGCTCGCGCGGACCGAAGGTCTGCTGGTCGAGCACGTCTACACCGCCAAAGCGCTGTCGGGACTGATCGACCACATTCGCGCCGGCGAGTTCCGCGCAGATCAAGACGTCGTCTTCGTCCACACCGGCGGCACCCCGGCCATCTTCGCCGAGGCCGAGATGTTGGCGGCACGGATCCCGCGCCGAGAGCTCTGAACGAAGTGTTGTCGGACAGTGATCTTCGCGGTAGCTTGATGCCATGCAAACGACTAATCCCTTCCCTGGCATGAATCCCTTCTTGGAAGGCTCGTGGCCCGACGTGCATACGACGTTGATCGGCTTCATTCGTGAAGGCATGTCCGAGGAGTTGCCGCCGGACTTGTCTGCGCGAGCCGAGGAAGAAGTCATCGTCGGCCACGAAAGTGATGAGCCGTTGACGCGCTATCGAGCCGACGTGGCAGTGTCAGAGGTTTGGCCGTTGGAACTGCCGGGAGTCTGGCAGCCGGAGTCTGCGGCGGCTGCCATCGTCGTCGCCGAACCGGAAATTGTCGAACTCGATCATCCCACGCATCGGTGGGTCGAGATTCGCGACACCGACGGCAGGTTGATCACCGTCATCGAAGTGCTCAGCCCCACCAACAAGCTGGGACCGGAACGTGCCGTCTACTTGCAGAAGCAACAAGATTATCTGCGCGGCGGCGTTAATTTGGTGGAGATTGATTTGCTCCGGATCGGCCGTCCGGCATTCTTGGAGGGCGACCTCAAGCTGCTTCGTCCCGACGAGGGGACTCGATATCTCGTGGCGTCGACTCGCGCCAGTCGGCCTCGGCACCGAGAGCTTTATTACTGTCCGCTGCGGGAACGATTGCCGGCCGTGCGTGTGCCGTTGCGCATCACCGACCTGGATGTCCCTCTCGACCTGCAACCGCTGATCGACCGGGTCTACCGCACCGGCCGCTATTGGCAGATCAGCCGCCGCGAGATCCCCGGCCCACCACTTCCCGCCGACGATGCCACCTGGGCCGAAGAGCGTCTGCGGCAAGTCGGCCTGCGCTGAGCCCGCTCCCTTATGGAACAGCATTCCTTTGCTGTTGCGACCAGCGGCGAATCGCCGTCAGCACAATCAGGTTGAAAAAGTGCATCGCACCGAGAACGGTCAACACGAGACCAATCTTGGACGACAGAAAGTTGACCCCATCCCACACGGTGATCACCGAACTGCCGAACGCGAGGTTGAAGAGTACTCCGGCCAGGTTCATCAGATAGAAGCCCACGACCAGCAACCGATTCACCGCATCGGCTCGAACCACATTGCCGTCGAAGACATCGATCAAGAAGACACGCCCGTGTCGCGAGAGCGTCTCGGCCACCCAAACGGTGATCGTGGCGCTCAAGCTCAGGTAAACCGCATACGTCCAGACGGCGATCGTCACGGCATGGTCCTTCGGGCGTTGGTCAACTCGTAACGGGGTCGGGAGTCTTTTTCATGCCGCACGCCGCACATTGCGCGCGAGCCGGTGTCAGGTCTTCAAATTTCATTTTTGGCTTGGCGATCCACCCCTGACTCATTTCTCACACCGCCATTCCAACCCAGATCGCACTTCATTCTCGACGCCAAAAATGAAATTTGAAGACCTGACCCCTGATCGGCCCGACCCCTTTCTGGACACAGCCGGTGGTTATGACGGGTCAGCGGAACCCAATGTCGGCAGGTTCTTGTCGTCCGTTTCGGGCGTTTCGCGGGTGAGCTTCCGCCAGTGCTTCAAACGCTCTTCTGCGGAGGCTTGTTTCCGAGACCCAGCCAGCCCGACCAGGACGACGAAGTGGAACGTTCCCAAGAAGACCAAAACGGTGCCGACCTTCGTGCTGAGAAGTTCGATGCTGGCTTTCGCATCAATGACATCTCGATCGTGTTTCAGGACGAAGCAGATCACTCCGAAACTCACCAGATAGAAGCCGACCACCAGCAAATGAGACATCGCTTCTTGCAAGGCGCGTCTCTCTTCATGGCCTTCGGTGAGATAGATGATGCCGTAACGTCGCAAGGTGCGGCCGACCCAGATGGCAATCGCCACACACAGAACCACGTAAACCAGATAAGTGACAACGGTCGTCATGATATTCCTCGTTTCGATGCGAAGTGCTGGAGCTGAGTGTTCCACAAGAGAGGAACCGGAATCGGCCGCCCGAATTAACGACCTGCACGGTCTGTTTTTCAACAAGTGAGGGCCAACCGGAAGGGGGCCATTCGCAATCGTTTTGGAATCCTGGCCGCGTTGGAAGTCTCTTCGCTGGGCTATCGAGTGACGTCCCCTGGATGCCACGATCTCAGAACAAGCCGAGAACCGGCTGCCCCTGTTCGACGAGCCGGCGCGGGCGATTCAGCGAGTCGTGGTATTCGGTGGCCGCGTCGATGCCCAGCGCGTGATAGATCGTCGTGATGAGATCGAAAGGGTGTACCGGGTTGCTCTTTGGCCACGCGCCGAAGCGATCGGATTCGCCATAAACCTGCCCCGGTCGCACGCCGCCTCCCGCGATCAGACACGAATAGCATTCGGGCCAGTGGTCTCGACCGCCGGGGCCGACGTTGTCCGTCGTGGCAACTCCGATCTTGGGGGAGCGACCGAACTCACCCACCGCGACGACCAGTGTTTTCTCCAGCAACCCACGCTCGGCGAGGTCCGCAATCAACCCGGATAGCGTGCGGTCGTAGTACGGGCAGCGATGTTCGCGCAGAGTTGGAAAATTGTTGCGATGCGTGTCCCACGATCCATCCGGGCCGGGGACCGGCTCGTCATCGGATCGAGCGGGCCATGTCACTTGGACGAACCGCGTGCCAGCCTCGACCAGCCTCCGAGCAAGCAAGCAGCTTTGTCCAAATCGCGTGCGGCCGTACCGATCGCGCATCGCATCCGATTCTTCGTTGAGCCGAAACGCCTGCACGGCTCGATGCGACTGCACCAAGCCGAGGGCCCGTTCGTAGTACGTGTCAAAGGTCGCCGCCGTCCTGGCGGAGTCGCGCTGCCTGTCGATGTTGGCTCGTAGATCGACGCGTGATTGCAGCCGGTCGAGCGTGATATCGCCGGGCAGTGCGAACGCTTCCAGCTTGAGCGGCTGCGTCGGATCGTCATACATCGTGAAGGGGTCGTAAGCCGCGCCGAGAATTCCCGCCGACTGCCCGACGCCGATTTCTTTGCCCTCTTTGACCGGTCCGCAGACCGCCACGTAGCTCAGGCCGCTGGAGACTGACGGGCGTTGCCGAGCCACGATCGAACCGACCGACGGCAGATCGTCCCGCGACGGCGGCACCGCCAATCCCGTCGATGAAAAATTCGCCGGGTCGGTGCCGGTCATCAGCATGTAGATCGCCGAACCATGATTGCGCAGGCCCTTCGGCTTCACGCTCATGGACCGGATCAAGGTGAAGTGCTGAGCTTGCTCGGCCAGCAGCGGCAGAACTTCGCCAAGAAACAGACCCGGAGCGCGCGTCGCGATCGGCTGGAACTCGCCACGGATCTCAGCCGGGGCTGAGGGCTTTGGATCATACAGGTCGATGTGACTCGGAGATCCCTGCAAATAGACCAGTATGACGGACTCCGCCGTGCCGCGTCCGACTCCGAGGGTTGGTGCGGCTTGCACAGTTCGTTGCCGCAGAAACGTTGGCAAACTCAAGCCGATGAGCGACAGGCCGCCGACCGTCAACAGCTCGCGCCGCGAAGCGGTATCGCACATTCGACCGGCAGCACCGTGGATCGAGAACATGTTTTGTCCGCGAGCAATGGCATGAGGGATCGGACAACTTGATTGACGGGACGCATAATATCGCCGCCCATCGGCAGCAACGAGTCGCACGCATTGGGGCCCTCTGACCTTGTTGGCGTCATTGCGAGCGGTTACCCATTCTTCCGAAATGAAGAACCAGCGAGGCGGTTTCAGAACGTAGCCTGACTCTCCGAGGCTGTGAATAAATGACGTGGGGCACGTTTTCAACGTGCCCAATCGGCCTATTTTCGAGCACGTTGAAAACGTGCTCCACGAAAACTTCACAGCCTCTCCGAGCCGGGAGCCTTCCAGAATCGTCCCGACTCGGAGAGGCTGTGAAAGAATTGGTAGCTGAACTCGCCAGAGTTCAGTTTTCTAGGCGAATTCTGAAGTCTGGCGACTTCAGCTACCAAAAAGTTCACAGCCTCGGAGAGTCAGGCTACGGCGTTTTGAAATCGCTTCTGGCAGTTTTCGTACAAGGAGGGGCATGATGCGTCGCGCGTCTTGGCGAATGTGTTCTGCGTTACGTCTGCGAGCCGTAGGGATGTTGGCCTTCGCGACCGGTTGGCTGTCGCTGGTGGGGCTTGCGAGCGGTGCGGACCCTGACTGGGCCAAGTTCCTTCCGAAAGAGTCGGCCTTCGTCTGGCATTACGGGGGGAGCGAATCCCAGCGTGAGGCGTTTGAGAAGACCGCCGCCTTTGAGGCTTATTTCCGCTCAGGGTTGATGCCCGCCTTCAAGAAGTTTGCGGCGGAACTGCCGTGGGAGATCATCAAGACCCAGATGGATGTAGAAACTGAGGCGGAACTGCCCCTGCAACAAATCATCGACGTCTACGGAGATCTCTATCACCGCGGCTTCACGCTGGCCGTTTGCCTTCCAGAGGACAATCGCGGTTCGTGGCCGTATCAAATGATGGTGATTCCCGACGCGGGAACTCACGCCCCCAGCATTGGCACCTGGGCCGAGTCCGCAGCCGCCACATCACTCGCGAAGAGAGCGGCAGCGGCCGCCAAGGACGACACGAAAACGAAGAAGAAGGACGACAAGGACAAAGCAGAGGAGACGGAGGACGACGACGAACCGCTCGAGAAGGTCTTGAAGTCCGCGAAGGCCAAACAAATCGCAGACAACTTGGGTGAAGAGGAGGATGACTCAGCGGCCACTGTGACAGCGGCGCTGGCACCGATCATTGGCTTCGACAAGATCTCGCACAAAGGTCGCACGATCTATTGCCTGCACCGCCGCGAAGGGCACGCCAAGGTGGACTGGGCTTGCTGGCAAGAGGGTCGCGACTTGATGGTCTATTTCGGCCGGCCGGGCGTGGAATTGGTGATCGACAAAGCGACCAACGAAGGATCGCTCGCCACGACTCCAAGTTGGCAGCGTGCCTGGCCGGAGCTCGAACAACCGATCGCGGAAACCTCGCGGGTGTGGTGCGACGTCGAGCGTCTCCTGAAGCGCTACGGATCGACGACTGTCGTTGCGACAGAGCCTGATCCGATCACGGTCGCAAAACTCCTGAAGCATTTGGGTGTGGACGAGATTGAATCCATCGCGTGGCGCTGGGGATATCACGGTCGGCATCTGGTAGACGTGTTGGATGTCGTCACGCCGCAACCTCGCCAGGGACTCTTGGCGTTGTATGACCAACCGACCGTTTCTCTGGATCGTCTGCCTCCGTTGCCGGTGTCGGTGCGGTCGTTTTCGATTCAGGCGCTGGATGTCGCTCAAACGTGGGATCAGTCGGCCAAGATTCTCACGGGGATCACGGCGCTGCTGCCCGAAGAATTGAGTTCCGCCTTTCACAGCATCGGCACCAAGTTTGGGAATGAGAACGCCGCCGAACTGCGCCGTGAAATGTTCGCCTCGCTGGGCAACGTGCTTTGCACCTGGAGCGATACCGATCAAGAGTTACTGAGCCTCGGTCGCTTCAATGTGGCGATCTCGGTCAAAGATGCGGCGGCGTTGCAGAAGACACTCGACCGCCTATTTGAAGTCATTCAGCAGCAGGGATTGGAGTTCTCACACACCGCCAGCACTCGGCACGGCTGCCCGTTCTACGTGTTCGCGAGCCGTACCTCGGCCATCAAGCCGTGCGTCGCGCTGTGCGATGGCTGGTTGATTCTGGGTCTGCAACCACAGACGGTCGAAGCCACGGTACTCCGATCCAAAGGCCGCTTACCGCGCTGGGAAGGTGACGTCGCCAAGACCACCGGCGTCGAGATCCCGAAGTCATTCAGCGGTCTGACCTGGAGCGATCCGCGCAGCACTGTGCGCTTCGCGATGAGTCTCCTGCCGTGGCTGGCCGACGTGTGGAGCGCGAACGCCAAGGAGTTCGCGCCCGGAGTCGATTTCAGTTCGCTCGACATTCCGCCGGCAGAACTGGTGACTCAACCGCTGTTCCCGAATGTGACCACCACCATCACCAGCCCCGACCGAATTCGTTGGACCACCTGGTCCTCAACTCAAATGAATGATTCGCTGGTGACGTTGTTTCAAGGCTACGCCGCGATCACGGTGGTCGCGAATGTGTGGGGCGAAGATCCCTTTGAGTTCCTCGTCGGTCTGCTCGAAGAAGCGGAGGTTGAGGAAGTGGTCGACCCCGAAGTTGACGCAGATGAGGACCACTAATCGACAAACAACCGATCCGCACAAACCCCACCGAGCTTGCCTCGGTGGTCATCGGGCCTTTGCACTACGAAGATCATGCTTGTGGCAAAAACACTGCGTAGTGCAAAAGCCCGCGAGCCACTGAGGCAAGCTCAGTGGGGTCGATGACAGGGCCAAAAATGAAATTTGAAGACCTGACCTCTGACTGGTTCACGTTCCCGACGTTGGCCGTCTTCCCGGTTTTGGTCGGTCCATTGCAAACGCTGCTGGCGTTGCTGCCGGCGATCTTGGTCGGCCTCGGCAGCATGTTGTTCGCGGCGTTCAAGCCGCAGGGCTTCGTCAGGCTGCTCCGTTTTTGTTGGCGGCAGAAATTGTTCTTCGGCGGTGTCGCCGGATTGCTGGCCAGTTCGCACTACGGCGTTTTTGCCAAGTTGTTCGAGACGCAACGCTCGCCGACCGTGACGGCCGCAACCGATGGGACAAACTGGAGCACCTCACGCGGCGGCCTGCGGCGAGGGGGACGCGGACCGGGAGATCACGATCCAACCACCAACGCCACGGTGTGGAAGAATGATCGTGACGCGACGGTCTTCTCATCTCCGGCGGTGTCGGGCTCGCAAGTCTTCTTCGCCACGGCCACCGGCTTGGGACCGTTCTCGCCGGAAGGGCGCGGAGCGATCGTTTGTGTCGAGGCAGAGTCGGGCCGCGAAGTCTGGCGATACGCACCGAAGGATTTTCGCGCAACGTTCTCGTCTCCGGTCGTGGCCAACGGCTGCGTCGTGTGCGGCGAGGGACTGCATCAAGTGCATGACGCGCGCGTGACCTGTCTCGATCTGCTCGGACAAAAGCGGTGGGAGTTTCGGACCAAGAGTCATGTCGAATCGACCGCAGCGATCGCCGACGGAAACGTTTTTTTCGGAGCCGGTGATGACGGCTTCTACTGCTTGGCTCTCGAACCGACCTCCGATGGTCAACCGCGAGTCCTCTGGCATTTGGATGGCGAAAAGTTCCCGGACTGCGAATCCTCTCCGGCCGTTAGCGAGGGAGTCGTCTACTTCGGCTTGGGCGAAGGAGGCTTCGCGATCTGCGCCGTCGATGCGCTGACCGGCGCGCAGCGCTGGCGGATCGAGACGCCGTATCCGGTGTTTGCTCCGCCGACGATCGCCGACGGCAAGTTGTACGTCCCGACGGGGAATGGCAACTACGTGCAGTCGGCGGCGGACCTCTTGGAGATGAAGCTGACAATCCTCAAAGACGGCGGTGCCACCGAGCAGGAACTGTCCGCCGCGCGACAGCGATTGAAACCGGCGGGCGAGGTCTGGTGCGTTGACCTGGCGACACAGCAAGTCGATTGGAAGTTTGCAGCGGACGATGCGATCTTGGGCGACATCGTGCGGGGTGAGGACTCGTTGTACTTCGGATCGCGCGACGAGCACCTGTATCGGATCTCGCTCGATGGCCGACTGCTGAGCAAGGTTCATCTGCGCGAGCCGTTGGTCTGCTCGCCCGCCTTGGGCCGCAAACATCTCTGTGTCACCACGACGTCGGGCCGGTTGCTCTGTCTGGATGCGTTGACGCTCAAGCCGGTGTGGGATGGGTCGCTGGGTGTCGGAGAGAATTTCGTCAGCTCGCCGATTGTGGCTCACGGACATGTCTACGTCGGCACGGTTCAGCAAGGCTTGTGCTGTCTCGGTCAACCGGGAGTTCCCGCCGCACCGCTCTGGTCGCGCGGCGAACGGGGCGGTCGAGCGGATGAGGAACCAGTCCCGCAATCGCTGTCGCTCGCCTGGCGATATCCGACCGAGGGGGAAGCGCCTTTCGAGATCAACGCACCGCTAATGCCGTTCGACGGTGCGATCTTCGCGGTGGGACTCCGTCCGGGGATGACGCAACTCGTCAAACTGTCGACCGACAACAAAGCGACCGATCAGACGCGGCTGCTGTGGTCACGTCCGTTTGATTCGCATGTGTCGGTCGGATCAATTCAAGTCGCGCCGGTGGCCAGTGGCCAGCGCGTGTGCGTCATCGAGAGCCCTGCTCCACTTGAGAGTGGCGGAATGTTGTGGTGCTTGTCGGCGGATGACGGAGCGACTCATTGGAAGCAGCCGTTGAAAGGCGAATCGGCTGGAATGGCCATTGATGCAAAACACGTCGTCGCTTGGAGCAATCCCGATCAACTCCAAAGTTTCGATCTGACGAATGGCAAACCGTTGTGGAAAACGATCCTCGCAGGTTCACTTGCCGTTGGAGCACCGACGATTGCGAACGACCTCGTGTTCGTCGCGACAGAAACCGATCTCGCCGCGCTCGATGCACCGACGGGGACGTTGCTGTGGAAAGTCCATTTGAACGAGAAGCCGAATGGCGGTCCGTTCGTCGAAGGTCGGCACATCGTCGTGCCGCGCAGCGGAGCACACGCGCTGCACAACATGGTGGATGGGACGCGGCATTCCAGCCGCGCAGCGACAGGTGAATCAGACGGCTGGATCATTCCGAATGACGTCGGCACTCCCGTCACGCCGCGAGTGGCCATCCAGGGACGAGTTTACTTTGGCGTGCAAGGTTCGATTGTTTGTCTGGGAGACGCAGAGCGATGAGCAGTCGGAGTCGGGTGTTCGATTTTTCGGAATTGGCCGATATCGTCATGCGACATTGAAAACTGTGAACGGCCCATTCCGAGAAAACGAACACCCGACCCCTTGCTGGAAAATCGCTCGTCGTGACTGATCGCCCGGATGATTCGCTGGTGTTCCGCTTCGGCCTCGGCGAATCCGACTGCGATCCGGCGCGAACTGACGTCTTAGGAGGCAAAGGGGCCAGTCTCGCGGCGATGAGTCGCGCGGGGTTCCCAGTCCCGCCGGGCTTCACGATCTCAGCCGCCTGTTGCGAGTGGGCCGAACAACACAACGGCGAATGGCCGACAGGATTAGCCGAGCAAGTCTTTGACGCGATGATCTGGTTGGAAGAAACCACCGGCCGCACGTTTGGCCAAGGCTCGAAGCCGCTGTTCGTCGCGGTTCGCTCCGGCGCGGCCGCGTCGATGCCGGGGATGATGGACACGATCCTCAACTGCGGCAGCGATCCAGCCGTCGAACCGTGGGACGCACTCTGTCAGGCGATCAATGCCGTTTTCGCTTCGTGGCACAGCGACCGCGCGCGAGCCTATCGGCAACATCACGACGTGCGCGGCATCGTTGGCACGGCGGTCAATGTGCAGGCGATGTTTCCCTCCGAGCGATCCGGCGTGCTGTTCACGGCGAACCCGAACGATCCGATGACGAACGAGATGCTCATCGAAGCCTCATGGGGCTTGGGTGAAGCAGTCGTCTCTGGAGCCGTGACCCCCGACATCTATGTGATCGACGCGGCAACGCTGGCGACTAAGCGTGTCGTCGCCGGAGCACGTCCAGCGAACGAACCGGCGCTGACAGAATCGCAAATCGCAGAGCTTGCCGAACTGGGCCGCCGCGTCGCATCGCACTTTCAAACACCGTCCGACATCGAATGGGGCATCGCCGACGGACGCGTCGCTCTGTTGCAGACGCGCAAGATTCGCGGCCTCGAAATCCTCGAAGACATCGAGCGCGGGCGGGTGGAGGAAATCGCGCGATTGCGTGAACTCACGAATGGCGAACCGGCCGTGTGGGTCGTTCACAACCTCTCTGAAACCTTGCCCGCGCCGACTCCGCTGACGTGGGATCTCGTGCGTTGGTTCATGAGCGCGGCGGGGGGCTACGGGCAGATGTATCGACTGCTGGGTCATCGGCCGCAGGAGCGTCAGCCGGGGCTCGGCTTCTTGGAGCTGATCGCGGGCCGCGTGTACGTCGATCCGCGACGCGCGGCCGAGTTTCATTTCGGTCGGTTGCCATTCGATTACGACCTCGACGAAGTCCTGCGAGATCGGACAGCGATTGATCGGCCGCCGACGCGATTCAATCTCGATCGAGCGGACTCGTTGTTCTTCTTTCGCTGGCCCGGGATGTTGTACGGGATGATTCGCAGTGCGCGGCGGATGAAAGCCATCGAACCAACGGCTGGTGAGCGATTCGAGAAACGTGCTCTCCCGAAGCTCGAAGAGTTTTTGAAGAGCGTGAGTCACGTTGATCTGCCAAAGCTCTCGACCCCCGAACTGCTGGAAGAGCTGCGGCGGCGACGCGATTTCGTGTTGGGAGAATTCGCCGCCGAGTCGCTGCTGCCGGGCTTCTTCGGTGGCTTGGCTCACGAGCGGTTGCGGATGCTGCTGACTCAACTCTTTGGACAGGAGGAAGGGGAACAGCTCGTCGGCCAACTGACGACCGGTTTGGCCAACGATATCACCGTCGAACAAAACATCGCGCTCTTCGAGGTCGCGGCCGGCCGGCAATCTCGCGAAGAGTTCCTGACTCGCTTCGGTCATCGCGCGGCCAACGAGATGGAGCTGTCGCAACCTCGGTGGCGCGAGGATCACGACTTCGTGACGCGGATGATCGAACGCTTTCACGGAGCATCGGGACTGTCACCGCATGATCGTCACGCGGCTCAGGTCGAGGCACGGCAACGTGCCGAGGCGTTGTTACCAACAAAACTCGCATCGGCGGGAGGTTCGTCGCTCCTGGAAAGAGTCGTCCACGACCTGCGACAAGTTCAAGAACTCTTGCCGTATCGTGAGGTCGGCAAGTTTCATCTGATGCGCGGCTACGAAACTCTGCGAGCAGTCCTGGTCGAACTCGGCCACCGCTGGGACTTGGGTCGCGATCTGTTCTTTCTGCACGAAGACGCGCTGTCACGGTACGAGTCCGATCCGACCGCTTGGGAATCGTCGATCGCGCAGCACAAACTGCGCTGGCGGTCGTCACAGAAACTCTCGCTGCCGGATGTGATCGACTCGCGGCAACTCGACGACTTCGGCAAACCTCGGCCAGTCCCCGCCAACGCGGATCACACTCGGCTGGAGTGCCGTCCGATTGCGGCGGGGACTGCGCGCGGAGTCGCTCGCATCGTGTTCGATCCGCGCGAAGTGACCGATCTCGGCAACGATGCGATCTTGGTTTGCCCAAGCACCGATCCCGGCTGGACTCCGTTGTTCGTGTACGCCAAAGGGCTGATCGTCGAACGGGGCGGAGTCCTGTCTCACGGAGCGATCGTCGCTCGCGACTTCGGCATCCCGGCCGTCGTGCTCGAAGCCGCCACGCAACGGATTCCAGAAGGCGCGTCGATTGAACTCGATGCCAATCACGGCCTGATCGTGCTGGGGGCGAGGTGACACACCGATGGACACGCTAAATCAAATCAGCGCGCCAGTGATCGACGGTGCCGACGCATTGCTCGGCTGGCTGCTGCTGTTGCCGCGCGATGCCACGTTGTTGGTCTTCTCCGCTCTGACCGCGCTGCTGATGACGCTCGCAAGGCGTCGGTTCACGAACCAAGGCTTGCTGCGCCGCTGCTCTGACGACTTGCGGCAACTCAAACGGCTCAATCGCGAAGCCAAGCAAGCCGGCGACAAACCGCGACGGCAACGACTGCGAAGCACGGTGGCGTTGATCAAACAAGTTCAGTTGGCCGAGGACATGAAGGTCTTAGCCGTCGTACTCGTGCCGGTCGCCGTTCTGGCGACGTGGGCCGTCGAGCGGTTCGATTACCTGCCGCCGCGCGTCGGAGACGAGTTGGCCGTTCGAGCATTCTTCCCGATCTCATCCGTGGACGACGTAACGCATCTCGTCCCAACGGACGGCATCGAACTGAAATCCTCGCCGATCCAGATCATTCAAGCGGATCAGCAATCACCTCCCATCGGTATGGCCGAGTGGACGCTACGACCCACCTCGGCTGCCGACGAATTGAAACTGACGATCCGGCATCGCGGCGAATCGGCGGTGCATCGTGTGGCGGTTGGTCGAACCACCTACCTGCCACCGCAACAGCTCCACCCCAACACGACGACCGAAGTCGTGTTGAAGCGTTATCAACCGCTGGGACTGACTCTGAAAACGGAAACGCTCGGTCTGCCGCCGTGGATGGCTGGCTATCTCCTGCTGACGCTGCTGCTGGTGCCAGGACTCAAACGATTGTTGCGAGTCTCGTAGCGCGTGCATCCGTGTCGGTCCCCTCGCAGACGCCGGAAGCGGGACGATCATGTGGGCGCCGGTTTGCGCACCGGCCGCTTCTGTTTGGGACGGACGGGAGTGCCGCGAGGTCGCACCGGCGCAGCTTGTGCCACGGACTTCACAGACTTCGATTGTTCAACGCGCCGGCTGAGTTCACTGACCATTCCCGGCGCACAGACATCGGATAACAGGCCCGACACCAAGAACTGCTGGTCGAGCTGCGGCCACTCGATGGCAAGGCCCTCCGGCAGGATTGTCACGTCGGACAATTGCTTGGGTGTTGCGTTGCGAACCTCTTTCAACAGTTCCACCGGCACAGAGATCTCACAGCCGTTGTTGAGTTGGACCACGACACGACGATGGGTGTTGTCGTATCGCGCGGCCACAGCGATGGGAGTCGTGGCGAGATGGGTCTCGAAAGCCTTTCGGCCGTCTCGAAACATCTGCTGCAACTGCGAGCGGGTATAGACTCCACCGCCGAGATCGACCGTCTGGGGATTACGATTGGCCATAGAGCTTGTTCCATTCGTTCCAAAGGTGCGAGCGATTCTCATTGACGATCCGCACCGCGTCGGACAGATCACGCGGTTTGGTCGCGCGACCGATTTCGCGAATCATGGCATCGCTGTTCTGAGTGGGCAGGATCACGACGACCAGCGCGTCACCACGGTAACAATGCACATGCGCTGGCGGATGATCGTGAGTCGGAATCATCACACGAAAACCATCTTGTCGCAAAACCGTTGGCATCGTCGAATTGTCGCGGCAGCGTTTCGTTCTGTCGATTTCAGGTCACTCAAAGACCTGAGTTCGCTCCCTTTGCCGTTGCTCCGCGTACTCATTGAGCCAGCGTCCCAGGATGGGGAAGGCGAGCGTCCCTGCGGCGGTGATGAGGCCGCGGCGGAGGAGGAAGCGGGATTGGTTGCCGGTAAGTTCAGGCGTGCTGCCGGCGACGATCTGCTCGATGACCGGCCGCACGGCGAAGGTGGCTCCGCGCGGGTTCAGGCTGTCGCGTCGTGCTGGTGTGTCACTCGGCGAATGGATTCACCACCAGCACCGAGTCGTAGCGCATGCCGTTCGAGAGGTCTTCGGAGTACAGCGTCGTGACTCCGGCTTCGATACATGCGGCGAGCAACATGCTGTCCCAGTGTGAGAGGCAGTAACGACGGCTGAGATCTAACGCCGTCAGCACGGTCATGTGTAGTGGCGTGACGATCGGAAACATCTCGATCATCCAACCCACAAAGTCATTGACCTTTTCGGGAGTGAGAACCTGCTTCGATTCCCAGCGCCGCAGGCCGTTGACGAATTCACTGGTGACCTGCCACAGCAAGACGGTGTCACCCGCACGAGCCAGCTCTTCGAGGAGATCGTAGGCTCGCTGTCGCTTGACCGGCTCGCGATGGTCAACGGCATAGAGCCAGACGTTGGTGTCAGCGGCGTTCATGCAATTGATCCCGTGTCAGGCGTTCGGCTTCACCAAACAACGGAGTGGCATCGCTAAGGTCTCGAAACTTTCGCAGAGCTTCCAGCTTCCGATCAACATCCTTCGCGATCGGGGCGACCGTGATTTCAACTCGGCTCTGCTCCGGCAAGTCCAGCGGATCGTCCAATTTTAAGGAGCCATCGACGACGGTCGCGGTGTGTCTCGTTTTCATCGTTCCATTTCCTCGAAACCCCGTGCAGCGACTCATCGTTTGGACGAGTCATCGAGTTTGCGTGAGTCGCAGTTTACGCCGCTGCGAAGAATCCGAGAACGTCAGCTTGTGGTGATCGCTACTCCGGGGCGCACGATGCACTTTGCGCGGTCGGGTGGGACAAGCCGCTTCGGCGCCGGCCCACCAATCTGATTCACAAGAACCTCCGAGTCCTTGTCCGCAAAGCGTCGAGCATCTTTCGTCCGTCTGCTGGTGGGCCGGCGGTCGAAGCGACCTTGTCCCACCCTACGACCGCCGAATCGCACCTCAAATTCGCAAAGTGCGTCGTGCGCCCGCTACTCCGCGGACTCATTGAGCCAGCGTCCCAGGATGGGGAAGGCGAGCGTCCCTTCGGCGGTGATGAGTCCGCGGCGGAGGAGGAAGCGGGATTGGTTGCCGGTGAGTTCGGGCGTGCTGCCGGCGACGATCTGCTCGATGACCGGCCGCACGACGAAGGTGGCTCCGCGTGGGTTCAGGCTGTCGCGGAAGAAGGGAGCGGCCTGCTCGAAGACGATCTGGTCGACGGTCTCGACGTCCTGGAGTTCCGCGCGGCGGCGTTTGGTCTTGTTGAGTTCTTCGACCAGCCAGAAGCCATACAACTGCGTGAGGTACGGTTGCCCGCCCGTGCGATCGACGATGGCCTCGGCGACCTCTTGCGGCACGGCGTCGTCGGGAAAGCCTTCGCTGACGGGGATCGGTTGCCGCAGCAGGCCGATGGCCACCTCGCGAGCCAACGGCCCGAGCCGCAGTTCGCGGGCACTGATGAAGCTGTCATTCCACAACGGCCCGAGTTCCTCGAACGTCGAATTCCCCGCGACCAGCAGCCGCACTCGGCGACGGTGTTGAATGGTCGCCCGCAGCAGCCCCATCAGTTGGACGAGTTGTTGCTTCGAATCGGGATTCTCTCCGACGACTTCTTCAAGCCGCTCGAACTCATCCAGACAGAACAGCACGCGATCCCGTCCGGGCCGCTGTTCGAGTTCTTCGAGCCAATCCCGCGCAGCTTCCAGCGACGAGTCTCGCAACCGTGGCAACGACTCCCGCTCCTGCGGCCGAGCTTGTTCCCGCAACCGCTTTTCCAGAGCCGGAAACAAGTCGAGCGGAGCCTGGATTGGGTTGTCTTGCAGATCAAAGAACACGCACAGCGCATCCGGCAGTTTGACCGGCAACATGCGCAGCAACGACGACTTCCCGCAACGGCGCGAAGCGATGACCGACACCGCCGCCGCCTGCCTTTCGTCATTGAGCAACAGTTCGATCTGCCGCACGAGGTCGTCTCGTCCACGGAACGTAGTTTGGTCAAATTCTGGAAGCAGTGGATCTCCGGCTCGGAACGGATTGGGCAATTCACCGAGAGAGGCCGACAACGACTCTCGTCGCATTTTCGCAGCGACCAACTCAGCGGCATCGAGTGCCGATTGGAATTCGGGAGCTTCCTTCGAATGATCGGTGACTAGCCGATTGCGGAGTGCATGAAGCTTGTCTTGGCTCCGTTCCACTTGCTGCAGACGATGCTGTGAGACGACTGCGAATGATGCGGCTCGGAGATATCGGCTCGCTTCGGCCAGCGATTGAAGTCGAGCATCGTCGTCTTGGAGACCACCTAACCACTCGCCGCGAAGTTCGCTTGCGTTTGCAAAGTTATGAGACAGTATGAGCTGCTTCCACTCTCGTGCCTTGAGAACGGCAAGGACGACCTCTCCGATCTTGCGCTGTCCCGGCGAGCGCTGACACGCCGCCAAAGCCTTGCGGACAAGCGCCGGATCGTGCGGAGCTTCATCCAGAATCTGCTGCTGCAATCCCGGCAAGCGGAAAAAATAATCGTCGTACCAAAACACGGGCGAGTATCTCAGCCATGAACCTCCAACTGCACCCGCGAGCGCTCGCCATGAGAGAGACATTAAAATCTCCAACGGCAGGAGTGCTGCACGAACGATTATAGACGCGACCAAGAAGAAGGAGTCGACAACGATTATGACTTCTAAAAGTGCGAGGACCACGATCATAAGGGCGACGAACAACAGCATGCCGTCTGAGTCGCGCCCACCGATCCCGAACGCGGCGCAGAATACGACGGTGAAAACGACGTAGAACCTGACCGGGTCTACGACGTAAAACGAAACCGCGAATGCGAGGCAGAACGCGGCGCAAAACGCGACGGTACCCGCGCCTCTGGATGCGGCGTACAAGACTCCACAGAAGGCTCCCAACAAGACTCCCAACAAAGCGCCGAACAAGGTTCCCAACAAAACGCCTAACAAGATGTTGAAGAGTCCGCCGACAACGCCGACCGCGATGCCGAATGCGAGGCCGATCTTGAGGCCAGACGCGACGCCGCCGGCACCACCGACCGCAACGCCGGTCGCAACGCTGACTGCAATGACAACCGCGACGCTCCAATAATCCATCGAGAACCCACAGCCGTCCAAAATACCTGCGATAGCGAAGCCGATGACTGGTGAGCCGATGATGAGCATCGTTGCCGAATGGACGATGTATTGCCGTCGAACAGCTCGTCGTGAATCGTCGATTTGCCAAAGTTGAAATGCGGACGCATCAGGATTGTCGATGCCGCAAACATTCAGACGTTGACGAAGAAGGATGGGCTGCATCCAAATCATCCAGCAGAACTTCCAAAAGCTGGGAAGTTGCGGACCGGTCTGCGTGTCTTCGGATTCGAGTCGAACGTCGCCTTCGCTCATGGCTGCCCCTCGTTCAGCCATTCGAGCAGGATGCGACCAAAAGGCTTGCCGTCGGCGGTCAACAGTCCCCGCGTGCGGAGCGAGCGACTCGTCACGGGAATGTCCGACGTGAGTTTGCGAAGGTTTTCATGATCACGCTCCGTGAGGACGCGCCAGAGTTCCCGAAACCGTGCTGCGGCTGCTGAATAGAATCGGTCAAAGGCTGCTTCGGTTGAGGTTTGATGCAATCGCGCGTCGGCGAGTTCGTGACCGTAGAGCTGCAAAAAGTATGGATGGTGGCCAGCCCACTCTCGCAAGGCGGACATGTCCTCTGCTGTCAGGATGTTGGTGCTCCATTGCAGCGGTAGTTCGACCGCCAGTTCATCGAGCAATCCAATTCTCTCCAGCCGCAGCCGGTTACTAAACGGCGAGGTCAGACCTCGTTTTTCATAGATCAGGTCCAATTCTCGACTGCTGCATAGCGCGACGATTACTCGTTCCAACATGCCGCGAATGCGTTCGAAGAACCGAGGGGGAAACTCGACGACCAACCGCTCGACTTCGTCGACGATCAGCACCGGCCGCATGCCGCCGCGTGCATTGGCGGCGGCCCACTCACTGAGTTGATCGGCGGCGGCTTCTGTCTCTTCCGGTGCCGGTCGGCCTGTGACTTGAGTGACGAACTGGCTGACCGAGCCTCCTTCGGGGCCTTCACCGCTGAGCTGCCGCACGACTCGTCCCGCTGCTCGTATACGCTCGGCGAACGCAGCCAGGAGCGACGTCTTCCCGATGCGCCAGTCGCCGACCACCGACAAACTATGGCCGGTCTCCATCGCTTGCTGCATGCGCCGCAGTTCGTCGGTGCGGCCCACGAAGCTGCTCCCCAGAGCCGGCGTGTAAGGGTCGAACGGGTTCCATTCGTCGCGAGGGACTTCCGGCAGCGGCGCGGCACCGGGCTGCAGAGTGGCCAGCAACTGCTGCCACGCGCTGTCCGACTCGGCCCGCCAGTCGATGTATTTCAGACGCCGCAACGTGGCGGGGATCTGGCAATCGTCCAACCTCAGCGGCAAGAAGCGGCGGTCGTGATTGGCGGGATCGCGGAACGTGGCCGTGTTCCGTTCCAGCCGCACCCACTCGGACTCGAACGCGGCTTTGGTCATGCACAACACCAGCACGCGAGACCGCTCCAGGCCCTGCTCGATCGCCGTGACGATGTCCTCGCCACTGTCGATGTTCGGGCGGTCAAACCACACGCGAAAGCCAGCACGCTCCAACCGCTCGGCCAACCGAGCGACTCGCGGCTTATCGACGCTGCTGTGCGACAGAAACACATCCCAGTCGAATGGCGTGCTCACCGGATGGCCTTTGCGAAGTCGTGAACTTGACGGATGCTTGAGTTGAGCGAGGCACACTCTGGCATTTCGTGCCGCGCGTGACAACTCGGCCGGGACTCTCGGCCGGGAGCCGGTCTCTGTGAGTTGCAATCAATTCCGATGCGTTTTAGTTTCACTTCGTGGTTGCGGTTGGTTGACAGCGACGTCGCAGCGAGTCTCAAACGGCATTCCATTCCCAAAGGCATGATCGAGGTGTTGTTATGAGCCTGGCTTCACTTTTCGAATTGGAGCCAACTCGCGCGAAACTCCGCTTGCTCGAAGAGAGTTACCAAGCCGCTCGACTCGACGCGTCCGGAACGGCGCACACGCGAGAAATCGAGCTTCGTTCTTTGAGGCAGCTCATCAATCAACTCAAAGAGGAGATTGCTCGATTCGAGTCCCACGAAGTTCTTCAGACGGAAGACGCACTGGTGTCATAACGCAAAGTGCTCGACCAAATACTCGGCCCGCCAGTTGATGTCTTTCAGACGCAGCAACGTGAAATCGCGCGTCATGCGAGATGTCAAAACTGAGATTTACTGACGCTCACGGATTCCAGTTGCGGCCACCGTCGGGCCTGACCCGGCGGGGCCATGACTGGACGGCTACCAGAAATGTCCTGCGGACCTCAGGCTCTCCGTGGGGCTTGTCCCCACGGGAGCAACGACTGCGAAGCTGGTCAGTCATTCGCTCCGTGGGGACAAGCCCCACGGGGGCGAAAAATGTCGCGAGCGGCTCATGTAGCTGGCCAGTCAGCTCTCCGCCGGGGCAGGCCCGACGGTGGCGAACTCGCACTTGGAATCCGTGAGTGACAGGCAATTTGAAGACCCGGCACCTGCGTCTCCAAGTCTCCGCCATTCCCAACCACAACCGACGCCCATGTCAGGTTCAGGCGAAATTGAATTCACTGGAGACCAGGGAGACCGTTGGCGTTCTTATTCCCACTCGATCGTGCTGGGGGGCTTGCTGCTGATGTCGTAGACGACGCGGTTCACGCCGCGGACGCTGTTGGTGATGCGCGTCGAGATGCGTTGCAGCACGTCATAGGGCAAGTGGAACCAGTCGGCGGTCATGAAGTCATCAGTCTGCACGGCTCGGACGGCGATGGTGTCTTCGTAGGTGCGGTCGTCTCCCATCACGCCGACCGATTGCACGGGCAGCAACACGGCGAAGGCCTGTTGAATCTGGCGGTACAAACCGGCTCGGTGCAGTTCTTCGATGACGATCGCGTCGGCCTGACGCAGCGTGGTCAGCTTTTTTTCGGTGATCTCGCCGAGACACCGCACCGCGAGGCCGGGGCCGGGGAATGGGTGTCGCCAGATCAGATGCTCTGGCAAGCCGAGCTCTAAGCCCATCTGTCGGACTTCGTCTTTGAAGAGATCCCGCAACGGCTCGATCAGCTCGAAGCCGAGTTCATCCGGCAAGCCGCCGACGTTGTGGTGCGTCTTGATCGTCGCGGCTGGGCCGTCGGGACTGCCGCCCGATTCGATCACGTCCGGGTAGAGCGTTCCTTGGGCTAGAAACTTCGCGTTCGGGATCGACTTGGCTTCGTGGCGAAAGACTTCGATGAAAACTCGGCCGATGATTTTTCGTTTCTGCTGCGGATCCTTCACGCCGGCGAGTTCATCAAGGAATCGCTGACGCGCATCGACGACATGCAGGTCGGTTTTGAAGTGCTGCGAGAATCGGTCGCGAACTTCCTCGGCCTCACCGAGTCGCAGCAACCCGTTGTCCACGAAGATGCACGAGGCTTGATCGCCGATCGACTTTGCCAGCAACGCGGCAACGACCGACGAATCGACTCCGCCGGACAGGCCGCAGATCACGCGGTTGTTTCCGACACGCTCACGAATGCCCGTGATCTCGCTCTCGATGAAATCACTGATGCGCCATGAGCCTCGGCAGCCGCAGACCTTCTTCACGAAGTTCGAGAGCAATTGACCGCCATGCTCGGTGTGCGTCACCTCCGGATGGAATTGCAGACCGAAGATCGGTTTCGTGCGATGCTTCGCGGCGGCGTGTGAACAGGTTTCGGTGGCGGCGATCGGCTCGAAGTCGGCGGGGAGGTCGCGGACCTGATCGCCGTGGCTCATCCAGACTTGGAATTCTTGTGGCACGCCATCGAACAAACCGCTGGACGAGAGGACTCGGCAGGGGGCATGACCGAACTCGCGCGTCTGTCCGGGTGCGACTTCGCCACCTTGAGTGTGACACGTCACCTGCATTCCGTAGCAGATGCCGAGAATCGGGATGCCGAGATTGAAGATTTCCGGATCGGGCAGTGGCGAGCCTTTGCCATAAACGCTGGCCGGTCCGCCAGACAAGATCAGCCCTTTCGGAGCGATCTGGCGGATGCGCGACGCGGGCAAGTCGTGTCGCACGAGCTGGCAGAAGACGTTGTTCTCGCGTACGCGGCGAGCGATGAGCTGGGCTGTTTGCGATCCGAAATCGAGCACCAAGACTTGCTCGTCAACGGTCGCTCCAATCGGGGTCGCGGCGTGTTTTGCCGACGTCGTATTCGCAGACATGTCAAAAGATTTCCGGTTCATTTCCGAGCGGACCAAAGGGCGGATGGTATTGCCGGCTTTGCGAAAAGGGTATTGTCCATCGCAGGGTCTCAACGTTTGAAGTTGACCCGCAGCGATTACTCAACAGGCGAGCGGGGCGGCGTCAGCCCCCCGGTTTTATCACGAACACACCGGGGGGCTGACG
>CAMDPX010000102.1 GCA_945905295.1 Planctomyces sp. SH-PL62
CCAGAGAGAGGTTGTCGTGAGATTGCCCCTGACTTTGAACGATTCGCAACGGCTCAGGAAACTCGCTGTGGTGGCGGTCCTTGGCGTCACCTTCGCCGGCTTCTGGTCGTTTTTGAAAACTGTTGTTGCGGCTGACGTGCCCGAAAAGGCGGCGTTGCCTGCCGACAATCCATTTGCCGCACCCAGTCCCCTGCTGCTGCACGCTCCGGCCTTCGACAAGATCCGTGTTGATCACTTTCTGCCAACGTTCATGTTTGGGATGAAGCAGCAGTTGGCCGAAATGAATGTGATCGCCAGCAATACGGAAGCGGCCACTTTCGAGAACACGATCGCGGCCATGGAACGGTCCGGAGCACTGCTGACCCGCGTCGACAATGTCTTTTCCAATCTGACTTCGGCTGAGAAAAACGAGCCTCTGCAGAAAATCGAAACCGAACTCGCTCCCCTGAAGGCGGCCCATTCGGACAACATCCTGCTGAACCGCAAGCTGTTTCAGCGTGTCGAGACTCTCTGGCAGAAGAAAGAGTCTCTGGCGCTCACCGGCGAACAGGCGGAAGTGCTGAAGCAGCGTTACGAAAGTTTCCTGCGGGCGGGGGCTAGACTCAGTGACCGGGAGCAGGGGCGAATTCGATCACTGAACGAGCAGTTGTCAAAGCTCGAAACAAAGTTTGAAGAGAATCTGCTGGCGATCGCCAAAGAGCGGGCGGTTGTCATCGACACGGCGAAGGAACTTGACGGCCTGTCGGCGGACGAAATCGCCGCCGCGGCGGCAGCGGCCAAGGCGCGTGGCCTGGACGGGAAGTATCTGATCCAGATTTCGAACACCACGCGTGTGCCGGTTCTCACATCGCTGAACAATCGGGCCTTGCGTCAACGTGTGTGGGAAGCTTCTGCCTATCGAGGCTTGGGACGTGATGGCGGAATCGATAATCGCGGACTGGTGCTGGAGATTGCCCAGTTGCGCGCCGAGCGAGCGAAAGTCCTGGGCTACCAGAACCATGCGGCCTATAAGCTGCAGAATCAAATGGCGAAGACTCCCGCCGCCGCCCGCAAGATGCTGACGGACCTCGTTCCCGGAGTCGTTGAACGAGTCAAGCAGGAAGCCCACGCCCTGGAGGCCATGATCAAGGAGTGCCGCGAGAGCCACGAATTGGCCCCTTGGGATTGGGAGTATTACGCCGAGAAAGTCCGCAAAGCTCGCTTTGACATTGATGAGGCAGCCGTCCGACCCTACTTCGAGCTGGATTCGGTCCTGAAGAACGGCGTGTTCCTTACGATGAACAAGCTCTACGGAATCTCGTTTCGCGAACGAAAAGACCTGCCGGTCTACCACGCGGACGTGCGGGTGTTTGACGTCTTTGATCGAGACGGATCTCAGCTTGGACTGTTCTATGCAGACTACTTCAAACGCGATACCAAGCGTGGAGGAGCCTGGATGAGCTCCTTCGTGGACCAGTCCCGGTTACTGCATGAAAAGCCGGTGATCGTGAACTGCCTCAACATTCCCCGTCCCGCCGCTGGGGAACCGGCGCTCATCAGCTTTGATAATGTGACGACCCTGTTTCATGAAATGGGTCATGCGCTTCATGGCATGTTTTCCGATGTGACCTATCCCACCGTTGCGGGGACGGCGACACCCCGTGATTTCGTGGAATTCCCTTCCACGTTCGAGGAAGACTGGGCGATTCAGCCGGAGATCCTCGCCAACTATGCACGGCACTACCAGACTGGGGAACAGATCCCCAAAGCCCTGCTCGACAAGGCCGTCAGTGCCAAGAAATTCAACAAGGGATTCGAAACACTCGAGTATCTGGCGGCGGCGCTGCTGGATCTCGAATGGCATTCGCTGACCAGCGAACAGATCCCTGCCGACGTCGAGAAGTTTGAAGCGGAATCGCTCCAGAAGGTTGGTGCCAGTCATCCCGCGGTTCCTCCCCGCTATCGGACCGCTTACTTTGCCCACATCTGGTCCGGGGGCTACTCATCGAGCTACTACGCGTATCTCTGGAGTGAAACGCTGGCGGCAGACGCTTTTGCCCACATGCTCGCGCAGGGGGGCTGCACTCCAGAAAACGGCAACTTATTCCGCCAGGAAATCCTGAGCCGCGGTTCCAGCCGTGATCCGATGGTCTCCTACAAAGCTTTTCGCGGAATCGAGCCGACGGTGGATGCACTGCTGATTCGGCGCGGTTTGAAGTGACTCCGGTGCAATCGTCATCGAGGAGAAGCCTTCGGCGCGTGATCCGCGAGTTCCGCGGGCCACACCCAACGACTAAGTTCAGCCGCGCCGAAATGCGCGTCGCGCATTGAGGGAAGGAACGCCGAAGGCGTTCCCGTTGGCTGCAACGCCGGGTTGGGCGTAACTAGATGGTGCTGTCCTTCCATGAGGCCGACTCCAGCAACTTGAGTCCCTTTGTGTCAAAGAATGGCGCGTAGCCTCGCCGCGGCGCGGGGATGCCGCCCTTGAACGAGCACGGATGACAACGGTATCCGCGCTTGTGCGGCTTGATGAGTGAGACCGGGATATAGGCAATGCAACTAGGTGCGGGCGCAGTGCCGTGAGGAAAGAACGGGATGGCTAGAACCATTTCTGGATGAAGTTGGCTCAGCCGACCGACGTAGCCGTATGCGGTTTTATCGCCTTTCTCTTCTGTTGCGTATTTTCCTTTTACTTGGACAGGGCGGAGGATCTGGCCACCTGCGCCATCGGGTTTTGAAACGATGAAGTCAAACCCTTTGTCTCTGTGCGGGAAGTAAACATTCCAGCCCGCGTCAGCGAACGAACCCGCGACGTAGAGCTCGGCAAAGTAATCACGGATCACAGTTTTACTCCCAACGATCACGTTCACCTGCGGGGCCGCAGGGAAGAGATAAGGAAAGATAAGGGTCAGGTCTCATTGTTTTGAGGAAAGATAAGGGTCAGGTCTCATTGTTTTGCTGAGTGTCATTGTTTTGGGTGCTGACTGGCTCTGGTGTAGCGCGCCACACCGAAGCCAGTCAGTACCTAGCTTCGCAACCAATTCCTCATTTCACTGAGGATTTCTCTCTGGCGCTGAGCTTCTGGATTGCTGCGGCGTCCAATGGGCCGTCGTACCAGCGGAGGTCGGCGATTTGGCCGTCGAAGAAATTTTGGGAGCCGAAGCCGATCCAAAGCGGAGCTGCGTTGTTGATGTTGAAGGCCGGGCCGGCGCGGAGTTCGGCGGATTCGGTTTTTTGTCCGTTGATGAAAAGTTCGAGCCGGCGTCCGCGGCGCGTGGCGGTGATGTGCGTCCAATCGCCGCCGATGTCGTGTTCGTGACTGACAACCTGACCGGCTTGGATCGAGAAGACTCGGCCCAACGACGAATCGGCGGGAGCATCGAGGGCGCGGCCTTGGCACGAGCCGGTGCCGGCGAACAAGCGGCCGCGAAAGAAGCTCAGACACGTCACGCGAGCCCAGGTCTCGACCGCTTCTTCCGACCAATCGGGGTGCTTGGCGAGCGAGCCGAGCCGCGTCCAGTCGCCGTCTCGTTCGTACCGATAGACCTCGGCCTTCGGGATCAGGCCCGCGTACAGCTTGCCGTTGTAAACCGTCAGGTCCATGACTTCGTTGATCGGCTTCGAGCCTTCCGGCAAGCCGAGCCGCCCGATCTTCTCCCAATCGTTGTCGGCGCGATGTCGCAAGACGTATCCCTGCGGCCACGTTCCGAGCAACACCTTGCCACCAAACGCCTGCATCGAATGAATCTGATTGATGTCGTGCGGCGCGGTGCCGATACTGCGCCACTCCTGACCACCGCGGTACACGTAGATGTTGCCGTGAGTCGCGGCGAAGAGCGTCCCGCCCCACGGCAGGAAGCATTCCAAGTTCTTGCCGTCGGGAGCACCGCAGTCGATCCACTCGCGACCGTTGTATTTGAAGGCTCGTCCGGCTCCGATTCTGTCCAGCCCCGCGAACAGCTCGCCTTGAAAGCTAGCGAGGCACAGCACGCGCGAGCCGTGGCCAACTTGACCGAGGTCACGCCACGTCGTGCCCCCTTCATAGCGGAACACGCGCGTTGCCGCCGGAGCCGGTGCTCCCTTCAGCCCGCCCAACGCCTGCACCCAATCCCAAATACCGGTACCGGCGTAAAGCTGACCGTCATGTACGAGCAACGACATTACCGAATGGTGATTCGCGTCCGTTCCGAGCCTGCCGCAATCGACCCACTCGTTGTCGCCACGCAGCCGAAACACATGCGCCCGATCCTCCGGCCGATCGGCGTCCGCGATTCCGCAAAATAGCGTGCCCCGATACGCGACCAGATTGCTGACGAGTGAATTCGATGGCCACGGCTTCCCGTGATCGATCCACTCGCCGAGGTACCCGTCGTCGATCCCAAAGTGAACGTGCCGGGCATCCGACATCGCGCTGTAAGCCGGCGAACTCCCGGCCACATGCAAATTGATCCCACGTCGCATCGCCGGATCGAATTTGCTGAGGATGTCCCCCAGCGTCGATGACATCGGCCGCTTGCACCGCACCCACGCCGCGATCGAAAAGTCGCGCGTGCCGAAAATCAGCGTGTCCGCCGAAGGCACCTGAATTCTCGCATCTCGCCCATTGAATGTCGCCCCGTTTTGGCCAAACACAACTGCTTCCGCTTGGCCATGCAGTGATCCCACCACATCCCGCGCATCCTGTCTCAGCGGCCAATGAGCGACCAGTTTCGGCCCATCATCCGCACGAACTGCTGCGACGATGAAGATCGCGACGAATCCCCAAGTCAGTCCGTAGCGACATGGAAAAGACCATTGAGACGAAGGCATTGATATGACTCCTGGTGTCGTGAATTCGTTCTCGGTTTTCCGATCAATGAGCAAGAAGACGACCAGCCCCCTGCAAAGTGGAGCGGACAATCGGGAGTTGTCAAATGGACTGATTATCAAATACTGGCTCAGCAACCGCGTGAGTGAGCGCCACCCGATCAAGGCGTCGGCGCTTTCGGCTTCAGGACGAACTCGAAGAACTGATAGAGCTGTTCGTTCGATTCCTCGGTGGGTGAGTGCATGGGGCGATTCGTCATGGCCACACGGTTCTCGAAGCCGAGCAACCTGTTCACAGCGATCGCGTGATTCAAAGCCTTCCAACGGGCGGGCATGTCCTCTGCTCCGCCTGACACCAAGAACGGGCGCGGAGCCATCAGCGCCTGGAGTTCGTGCAAATCGCGGCCCTCGGCCATGAGTCGCTGGTAAGGTCCGGTGCGCGGATTCGTGTCCTTCGGGATTCCCGCCTTCCGCTGTTCCGGCAAGCTGGGGTCGAAGCCCAGATACCACGGTTCCCAGTAGTTGACGTTCCCGCGTTGCTCGTCGAACACGATTCCACCATCGGACCACGCTCCGCAAGCGAAGCCGTCGTCCAGACACGAAGCGAACATCGCCCACTTGCCGCCGTAGGAGTGCCCAGTCACTCCGATTCGCCGCGGATCGACGGAAGGCAAGTTCGCCAGAGCAACTCGGCAGTTCGCCGCTTCGTAAGCATGAAAAGACAGCGGCTGGATGCGGCACGTTTCCTTCGTCGGGTAGTAGGTATTCGGATCACCGCCGAGCGACAGGGTGACGAAGCCCCGTCTCGCTAGTTGCCAAGCGAAGTCGCGCAACGGTGACTTGCCCATGCCAATCCCGGTCTTGGCCTCGTAGTAAACGACCACGACGGCGGGGAACGGTCCCTGACCGTCGGGCCGCAGCAGATAGGCGTCATCGACCAGGCGGCCGGGTGCGGTCTCGATTCGAATGCGGTGCTGCGTGACGTTCTCGCGACGTTCCTGCTCCAAGTATTCGAGCTTCGGTTTCTCCAGGAGCGGCGGCCAGGCCCCCATCGCGGTGTGCCAGTATTTGAGAATCTCGGCGCGCCGTCGCTGCCAGTCTTCTGCATTGCGGACCGAGGTTCCGTCATCAAATTTCAGCGGAGAACGATAACCGCCAAAGTCGCTCGCGAATTCGACCGGTGGTTGGAAAAACGGAGCGAGCGCGGCGGGCGGTTCGGCCGCAATGGCCGTGACCGCGAACAGGCATCCGGCGAGAGACAGAAAGAGACGGAAACTCATCGCGAAGGTCCTTTTTGGAGCAAAAGATTGTCCCGCAATTCGGACGGATCGCCCTCGACGCGGCAAGTCATCGCGTATCCCAATCGCGATTCGGTTTCTTCCACAAAATCCGAGCGGCATAGATGCTGTTGTCGGAACCGCACTGGTTGCCGGGCAAGAGTATTCCTTTCGGGCCTTGCATCCACTCGGCCGTCGTCGTCATCGCAATCTCCAAAAAGATTCTGTTCGGCACACTACAATTGTGCCGTCACAAAATCATCCATCCTGCGCACCATCGACTGGCGGGGCTTATCGGAATCCACCGCCGAGCACAGGATCATGCGAGCCGGGGCTCGAAGGCCGAGTTGCTCGCCTCTGTGGTCGCTACGCCGCTTTTCTCTCAAACGACTGAACGAGACCACCGACGTAAGACCGCACTTCGATCTTGTTCCGCGACAATTTGCGAACCGCTTTCGGAGCCCGCTTGCGAATCGGCGGCAGATGATCACGCTCCATGTGACTGCGTCGAGTGTTGTAATACTGGACCCATTCCGACACGACGTGGTCCAAATGTGGCTTGCCAAAATGTTGCGAACGGTCTGCCGGCTGATGCCCTTGATCCCAGCCTTCCGCAGCTCACCGATGATCCGCGCGTATCCATAGCCGGTCGTCTTCGCGAACTCGATGACGAATTCGCGGATCTCCCGCGACTTGCGTTGACCACCTTTCGGATTCGGCTTCCTCTTGCCGGCGTCCGCCTCGCGGCACCAGCGATAGAAAGTGGACGGGGCGACCAACGTGATCAGCTCTTCGATCGCTTGGCCCAACGCCTTCCCCAGCTTGATCAGTCGAGATCGCTCATCCGGCTTCGTGTGAACTTGGCCGGGGATCCGCGCCCGTAAGATCTTGTTCTCCTCCTTCAGAAATTCGACGTACTTCGCGAGTTCGTTGTTGCTCGCCGAGGCGATCAACGACAGCAGTGGGTGGAAGATTTGGGCGGTCATCGTGATGTCCAGCGCGTCGCCGAAGCCGGCGTTGAGTTCCTCCAGCACCTGCTGGAACGCCGACCGCTCCACCGCCAAATCACCCGGCGAGGCGATGCAGACGCGAATCGTGCGAACGTCGGACATACGCGGCGCTCCTGCACCCGTAGCCGCGTTCGCCAGACCGCGGGCGGCCCGCACTCTGGCGAGTGCGGCCACGGGCTTCGTAGACGTCGCGCGGCCTCCCGATACACTGCTCCTCTCGTAGCGAGTGCTTCATCGTTTTCAGAGGGAGAAGACCATGCGTCGGCTGGCTGTGTGTTTGGCGTCGTGCTGTTTCGGTTTGAGTCTGCTGGCGTCGGCCAAGGCCGATGACACGCCGGTGAAGTGGGAGCGAATCAAACTCGAAGAGATCTTTCGCGCGGAAGGAGTGACGGCGGCGGACATCAACAGGGATGGCCGCATGGACCTCATCAACGGCGAGGCGTGGTACGAACAACCCACCGATGCGAAGGCTTTCAAGTCCGGCGATTGGAAGAAGCATTCCCTGCGAGCCGACGGCCTGAAGGACTTCAAGGCCGATGGAGGCTACAGCCGCAATTTCGCCGTTTGGGCGTATGACATCAGCGGCGACGGCTGGCAGGACATCATCGTCGTCGGCTTTCCGGGTGTTCCTTGCCACTGGTTCGAGAACCCGCAAGGCAAAGATGGGCCGTGGGCTGAGTCCGAAATCTGGCACAGCGCCGCCAACGAGACGCCGCAGTTCCAAGACATCACCGGCGACGGAAAGCCGGAGCTCATCATGTCGTCCGAGACCGAGCAGATGATGGGCTATCTGGAAATCCCGGCTCCCGCAAATGCCAAGAAGAAGTGGGATTACACGCAAGTCAACGCCGAGAAGCTTGGCCCTCAATTGGGGCATCGTTACTACCACGGTCTGGGCATTGGCGACGTGAACCGCGACGGAAAAAAAGACATCGTCATTCCCCACGGCTGGTGGGAACAACCGAAGAAACTGAACGACGGACCTTGGACGTTTCACAAGCACATCCTCAAGGGAGACGGCGAAGGAAACCCGGAAACTGCTGCCGACATCTACGTCGATGATCTCGATGGTGACGGCGACAACGACATCCTGATGAGTGCGGCACACCACATCGGTGTCTGGTGGTTCGAGAACGTTGGTGGCTCACCCGATCCCAAGTTCAAGCAGCACGTCATCGACGACAAGTTCTCGCAGACGCACGCGCTGCACTACCAGGACGTCAACGGCGACGGCGTCAAAGATCTCATCACGGGCAAACGGTTCTACGCGCACGGCTCCGGAGGCGATCCCGATCCCAAGGGGGAGGTCGTCATGTATTGGTACGAAATCAAGAAGACCAAAGGTCAGCCGCCGCAGTTCACGAAGCACAAAATTGAAGCCGGCAGCGACACGGGCATCGGCACGCAGTTCTTCGTCGGCGACTTCGACGGCGACAAACTGCTCGACATCGTGTTGTCGAATAAGAAGGGCACGAATGTGCTGCTGCAACGCAGGTAGGTCAGGCTTTCTAGCCTGACCCGAACGCTTCAACGACGTCGAATCCGGATCGGGTCAGCCTGGAAAGGCTGACCTACGTTTCATGCCAAACCTCTTCGCCAAAGATCGGATCATCGCGCCAGCGGAGTTCAACCGCTGGCGAGTGCCGCCAGCCTCGGTGGCGATTCATCTTTGCATCGGCTCGGTCTATGCCTGGAGCATCTTCAATCCGCCGCTGATGAAATTGCACGGCGTGGTCGCCAGCGCGGCGGACGATTGGGCGCTGTCGGAAGTCACCTGGGTGTTCACGGTCGCGATCGTGTTTCTCGGTTTGTCGGCAGCCGTCGCGGGGAAGTGGCTGGAACGAGTCGGGCCGAGAATGGTGGGATCGGTCTCGGCGTGTTGCTGGGGCGGCGGATTTCTGATTGGTGGAGCCGGAATTCTGACGCACCAGTTGTGGCTGTTGTATCTGGGTTACGGAGTGATCGGCGGGATTGGATTGGGGCTCGGCTATGTCTCGCCGGTGAGCACGCTCATCAAGTGGTTTCCCGATCGGCGCGGGATGGCGACCGGCTTGGCGATCATGGGCTTCGGCGGCGGCGCGATCATCGGCGCTCCATTGAAGGAGTCGCTGATGAAGTCCTTTTATCAGCCGCCGCAATACCTCGGCACGGTCGAGGTAGTGGAGTTGAAGACCGAAGCCGGGCGACGGTTCGCGAATGTGGATGGTCTGCCGCGCGAAGTGGTGATCGTGGCTCCGAACGAAATCCCGCAGATGCTGGTGAAGGAACAAGCTGGCGTGTACGTCGTCGGCACCGGACGGACCGGAATCGCCGAGACGTTTTTCACTCTAGGGCTGGCCTACTTCATCGTGATCCTGATCGCGGCGTTTTCGTATCGGCTCCCTGCGCCCGATTGGAAACCGGCCGGTTGGACTCCGCCGCTGGAAGGGCAGGGCGGGGCGATGATCACTTCGCACAACGTCACGGCCGACGCGGCGATCAAGACGCCGCAATTCTATCTGCTCTGGATTGTGCTCTGCTTCAACGTGACCGCCGGAATCGGAGTGCTCGGTGTGGCCAAGACGATGATGGGGGAAATCTTCGGCACGACCTTGCCGCAGATCGCGACCAGCAAATTTGCGGGGACGTTCGTGCTGATGATGAGCGTCTTTAACATGGTTGGCCGCTTCGGTTGGTCGACGGCGTCGGACTATCTCGGCCGACAGCGGACCTACGCGGTCTTCTTTGCGCTCGGCGCGGTGTTGTATGCGTCGATCCCGTTTATCGCTCGCGAGCAAGGTGAGCAACCGGGGGTGCAATGGCTGATCGCGTTCTATGCAGTGACGATGGTCATCTTCACGATGTATGGCGGTGGCTTCGCGGCAATCCCCGCCTATCTGTCGGATCTGTTCGGCACGAAGTTTGTCGGCGCGATTCACGGCCGGTTGCTGACGGCCTGGAGCACCGCCGGAGTGCTCGGCCCGGTGGCGATCACGTATCTGCGCGAGCACTCGCTGCAAACGGCCTTGGCCGATGTCGCTATGAAGGTCGATCCGTTTGCATTTGAAAAGACATTCGGTGCGCCCTTGGCCGAACTGCCAACGTTAATCGCTAAGAAGACGGTCACGCTGCCGAAGCTGATGGCTCTTACGCCAACGGGGACCGTCGATCCGTCGAGCACGCTTTACAGCAGCACGATGCTGGCGATGGCCGGCTTGCTCGTGATCGCGTTCGTTGCAAACTGGCTGGTGCGGCCGGTGGATTCGAAGCATCATTCGCCGGTTTCGTAGGTTAGCCTTTCCAGGCTGACCCGATGACAGGTTGACGTGATTGTGGCCAATCGGGTCAGGCTGGAAAGCCTGACCTACATGAAGGGACCATGCCTTGTCCGAATGTTGGACTGATTTCCGACAACAGATGCCGGTCTCTGAGCGATGGGCGTACTTCGATCACGCCGCCGTCGCGCCGCTCAGCTTGCCCGCTGCGCGGATGCTGGCCGATTGGGCTAGCGAGGTCGCGCGAAATGGCGACGCGAATTGGTCGGAATGGCGGAAGCGTGTCGGTCCGGTGCGCGAGTCCGCCGCCAAGTTGCTCGGTTGCCAGTCGAGCGAAGTGGCGTTTGTGTCGAACACGACGAGCGGTTTATCGATCATCGCCGAAGCCTTCCCGTGGCAACCGGGAGACAACGTCGTGCTCGCCAGCGGCGAGTTTCCGGCGAATCGAAATTCGTGGCGCTGTCTGATCCCGCGTGGTGTCGAAGTCCGGATCGTCGAGAGCGAACCCGGCACGGATGTTTGCGAGATCGACAAACTGTTGGCCGCGACGGATGCTCGGACGCGAATCGTCACGGTCAGTTGGGTCGGATTCATCACCGGTTGGCGACAGGATCTCGATGCACTGGCTGAAGCCTGTCATCGGCGCGGGATCTTGCTCTGCGTTGACGCGATTCAAGGCTTGGGAGTGATCCCGCTGGACCTGTCGCGGACTCCCGTCGATTTCCTGGCGGCGGACGGACACAAATGGATGCTCGGCCCAGAAGGAGCCGGGGTGTTGTTTATCCGGCAAGAGCATCTCGAACGACTGCGGCCAACAGGCATCGGTCCGAACAGCATCGCATTCTCCGGCTCGTATCTCGGCGATCTGAGCGACTACACGTTCGATCGTGCGGACTCGGCCGTCCCCTATCGAATCGCTCGTCCGTTGCAGTCGCGTGAGATGTGGTCGGCTGCGCGGCGCTTCGAGGGAGGGACTGCAAACGCTGGCGGCATCTTGGCGCTCGGCGCGAGTTTGGACTTGTTGCTGTCCTTCGGTATCGACGCGATCTGGTCGCGGTTGTGCGAGGTCAACGAGCAACTTCGGCGGTTGTTGGAGTCATCGGGTTTCACCGTCCGTTCGTCAGCATTGGAGACTCGGCGATCCGGCATCGTCGCTTGCGAAGTCTCGGACGACGAACGAAAACGCATTCAGACGACCGCGCGAGCCGGCGGAGTGATCCTCAACTTCCGCGAAGGCTTGATGCGGTTCAGCCCGCACGCCTACACGAATGACGAAGATCTGGAACGCCTCCGGTTGGTGCTGACGAAGTCCGACCTCTAAAAGAGAACCGTACCGCGACCGTGAGGGAGCGGCCCGGAAATCGCGAAACAGGCCTCTTCCTCACGGTCGCGGTACGGTAATTTTGATGTTGCAGCCACCTCCACCTACAACTGAACCGCCGCCGCGAGCGAGCCTCTTGTTTCGTTTGACCGCGTTCGCGGGAATCGGGTTCGTGGTCACGATCCTCGCTCTGATTGCGGTCGTGATCGGTAACTCGCAGTCACCCGGAGCGCGCTGGTTGAACCGCAACGCCGGTTCGCTGTTCGCCGTGGAAGTTGGTGCGATTCTTGTGCTCGGCTATGCCGCGATGGCACAAGATCGAAAGCAGACCCTGCGCGAACGTCGCGAATCTGATCCGATAGAACCAAAAGCATAGCAGTAATGTCTCCGCCCACATCACCGCCGGCGACGCCGCCAATCGACAAGGCTCAGAGGCCACGATCACCGGGCCGTCGATTGTTCGTGCTTGGCGTGATTGGGTTGTCGTTGGTCGTGGCGGTGCTCGGCTATCGGTTCTTTTGGTTGGGCCGTCCGCTCGGTCACGGCCCGGCTGGACCGACGGTTGCACGCGAAGCGTTTGGCCGAGTTTGGTCGGAACGCAAGGTCGTGCTGCTCGGTTTCGGAGACAGCGTGACGGCAGGCTATGGCGCGACGCCGGGGCATTCGTTTTTCGATCGGTTGGTCAAGAATCCTGCCGACGAGTTCGCCGACATGCGCGGTCTGTGCTTGTCGGCGGTCTTGCCGAATTTGGAAGCCAAGAATCTCGGCCTGTCGGGATCGACCTCGTTGGAGCATCTCGACATTCTGTTGCCGAGGGTTCCGAGTTTCGACGACGACACATTCGGAATCCTCGTGCTGACCACGGGCGGCAACGACGTGATCCACAACTACGGTCGCACACCGCCGCGCGAAGGAGCGATGTACGGTGCGGCGCTTGAGCAGGCTCAGCCGTGGATCGCCAATTTCGAGGAACGGTTAGAAACGATGCTGAATCGATTGCGAGAACACTTTCCCGGCGGCTGCCATTTCTTTCTCGCGAACATCTACGACCCGACCGATGAAGACGGCGACACGCTCAACGCCGGCTTGCCGCGCTGGCCGGAGGGCTTGCGAGTCCACAAGGCGTACAACGACGTGATCGCTCGCTGCGCCGAGCGCCGCGACGATGTCGAATTGATCGACATCCAACGGGAGTTCCTGGGGCATGGGATTCATTGCCGCCAGTTCTGGCATCGGCATTACCGCTCGGCCGATCCGACGTATTGGTACTTCGACAATCTCGAAGACCCGCACGATCGCGGTTACGACGCGATCCGCCGAATGTTGTTGATCGAAATGAGCCGAGTGCTGCCGAAGCAATTGGCTCCGTGAACTCGTTCAGAGGCGATTCGCCGTAGCCTGACTCTCCGAGTCGGGCGCTGTCTCGGAAAATGCCTGACTCGGAGAGGCTGTGAATTTTTCGTGGAGCACGTTTTCAACGTGCTCGAAAATAGGCTGATTGGGCACGTTGAAAACGTGCCCCACGTCATTTATTCACAGGCTCGGAGAGTCAGGCTACGGGCTTCTCGGTGAGCCACTCAGAGCCGCACGACCTCTCCCGGTTGCACAAAGACGAGCGTGGCCGTGACGTCGCTCGCGGCAATGTGAAAGAGTTGCGCGACGGCTTGGCGGTATGCGTCCAACTGCGGCCGATACGTGTCGACTCTCGCCTCCAGCGAATTCTGATCGGTGATCGCGTCGGTTTTGAAATCGACGAGTTCGGCCGCGACGATTTTGTTTTTGGTTGACCACAGCACCAAGCGGTCGATGATGCCGCTGATGAGCGTGCGGTCGAAGCGGCAGGCGAACGGGTGCTCGCGCAGCACGCATGGCGTCAGCGAACGATGCGGAGAGCTTTCACGGCTCAGGACTGCTGCGATGGCGGGCTTGTCGAGAAACGTGACGAACTCCGGCAGCAGGTCTTTCGGTTCAATCGTCAGCGGCGGCAGCGCGCGTGCGGCGGCGAGAAGTTGCTCGTGGGACGGGCGGCCGGCGTCGAGCCATTCGATTTGCTCGAACCATGTGTGGATCAGCGTGCCGCGTTCGAGCGCGTGTGCGGCGCGCGGCCGCAGCAGTTCGTCGAGTCGCCGGGTGGTTGGCGATTCGTGCGAGGAGGGAGCTTTCCGCTGCCAGCCGCGATTAGGTGTTGGCAACGGCGGCGCGAAGCGGATGCGGTTTGTAGGTTGGGACTCCGTCCCGACACGGTCGGGACGGAGTCCCAACCTACGAGCATCCCAATCGGGATTGCCGGTCTCGAACAGCACCGCATCCGCCGGTGCGAGCATGTCGTCCGTGAGCGACGCGCGCAGCAAGCCGGCGAACGACTTCTTCGGCTCTTTTTCGTGCGGGGCGATCAGCAAATACATCGCGTGAACGGCGCGTGTCAGCGCGACGTACAACAGACAGAGCGCCTCGTGCGTGCGGCGTTCGATGTCTTGCTCGAAGAGTTGTTGCAGTTCGGTCGGCAGCAGTTGTTGAATGCTTTCGCTGCGATAAAGGCACACCGCGTCGGGCGGTTCGGCGGGATCGACGTTACCGGCGACTAAGTCGGGGGACTGGCCGGGAACTTGGTGATCCAACTCCGGCAGGACGACGATGTCGAATTGCAGACCTTTGGATTGATGCACCGTCATGACTCGGATGCGGTCGCCGCTGGGATCGGCGACACGCTCTTCCCGGACGAACTCGACGAAGTCGGTCGGTCGCAGTGTCGCTGATGGCTGATAGGCATCGGCCAGCTTGACGAGCTGATTCAGCCGCGCTTGATCGCGCGAGTTGATGTGTCCCAGCAACCGTTGCGACCACGAGGCGATTGTCGGCCCGTAGCCGTCGGAGAGCAGACTTCCTCGCAGCGACTCGGCCAAGCGAGCGGCTGCGGAGTCGTCTTGGAAATTCGTGAACTCGAATGCCGTGCCGAGTGGCGAGGTCGCGACGTGGAACCGCACGATGCGGTCTCCCGGATGATCGGCGAGTTTCAGCAGCGAGAGAATCAACCGGACGGCGGCCGAGTCGGTCAGTGGATGGCCTCCCTCTTCGCTGGCCGGAACGCCGAGTTGTTGCAACTCGAAGATCAACTGCGCGACCGCTTCATTGCTGCGCGTGAGCACGCCGATTTCGTGCTGCGGATGTTGCGTGGCCAGTTCGGCAACGAGATTGGCCGCCGTGCGCAGCGTGATGTCGTCTTGCGAGACGCTGTCGTCGGCTCCGACTTTCGGAACCACTCGGAACTGCACGAAACCATCGAGATCAGTTCGCGCAGTCGAGTGCGGCGGAAACTGACGGCTCCAGGAATCGACGGGATCGGCCAGTCGATCCAGTCGAGGATGCCGAGTGAGGTTTTGGAAGACTCGATTCACCGTGTCGATGATGGGCTGAGCCGATCGGCGACTCAGCGCGAGTTCCTGCGGCACGACGTTCGGCAACTGGCGGCGCAGCGTGTCGAAGATGCGTGCGTCGCCGCCACGCCAACCATAGATCGCCTGCTTCACATCGCCGACGCAGAAAAACGACGGCGGCAATTCCGACTGGTCGAACAACGACCCTTGAGCGGTTTTCTTTTTCGACGGCCGTTGCTTGGCGACCACTTGCTCGGCGAACGGACGCAGCACCGACCACTGCAACGGCGACGTGTCTTGAAACTCATCGAGCAGCAAGTGCGACAGCCGCGAGTCCATCCGAAACGACAGCTTGCCGAGCGACCGCTGATCCCCCGGCTGGGCATTGCGCCCGCCGGCCAATGCACGCGCGACATCCGAGAACGAGCAGCCTCCGTGTCGCCGCTGCAACTCGTGCAGTTCGCGGTCGTACTTGTCGAGCAGATCGCGCGTCGCCTCGGTCTGACGAGCCAGGCGGTTGAGTGCGAGGCTCGAAATCTGTTTCAGCAACGGCTGATAGACCGCCAGCGTCGTTGCATCGAGATCCTTCCGATTGAACTTCACTTCACCTTCCACCAGCTTCTTGAGGATCCCTTTCGTGAGCATCTCTTCCCACTGCTCTCGATCCGCCAGGTCGATGTCGTTGTTGACGGCATCCACGAACACCTTGTCCGTTCGCGTTCCGGCTTGCTGAAGTTCTTGAAGCGCTTGCTTCGATCGCAGCAAGTCATCGTCGGTCGGCAGTCGTGGTTGCGGGACTTTGTGCCACGCTTCCGGCGCTGTCTGCATTGCGATCTCGTGGCACTTGCGCACGGTCTCGACAATCAACTCGCTGACCGACCGGGATGTCGTCCCTTTGGTCAGGAGTCGCAGCAAACGAACCAAGTCGTCGTCCGTCTCCGCTTCCAGCAACGCTTCGACAGCATCCTCACGCAACCGATTCGCTTCGACCCCTTCCAGAATTCGCCAGCCCGGAGGCAATCCGAGTTCGAGCGAGAAACTGCTGGCCAGCTTCGCGAAGAAGCTGTCGAGCGTTCCGACCTGCAAGCGATGCAATCGTTGCGTGAGTGTGCTCAGCAATTGCCGGCATCGCTCGGCGGTCAGCTCTGGCGATTCGATCGCTTTTGCCAACTCCTCACGCTTGCGGTCGTCGGTGGCGGCACGAGCGAGCATCAACAGGATGCGTTCGAGAATCTCACCCGCCGCTTTGCGAGTGAACGTCGCGGCGAGAATCGATTCCGGCGGCACGTCCGCCTCCAGCAACCGCAGGAAGCGGCTTGCCAATTGATACGTCTTGCCGGTTCCGGCGGAGGCGCGAATCAGAATGTCTGGCAAGGCCGAGGTCATGAATCGCCTTCGGGGTTGAACGCGGGGTCGGGTCTACGATTTTTCGGAATTGGCCGACATGCCGCTGTGATGTCAGCAAAACCTTTGTCGGCCAATTCCGAAAAATCGTAGACCCGACCCCTTGGCTATCGCGGCTGTACTTGAACTTGGTCGCGAATGCGGTCGCTGGGGTGGACGATGACTTGGTCGGACTCGCTGAGGCCCTTGAGGACTTCGGCTTCGAGTCCGTTGCGACGTCCGATTTCGACTTGGCGTTTGCGAGCGATCTCCTTCTCGACGACGTAAACGGCCCACAGATCGCGCGGTGGTTCGGTCGGGGATGATGTGCTGGCTGAGCCGTTCTCGCGGAACAGCGCGCCGGTTGGGACTTTCACCACGTCGTCTTTTTCCCAGATGACGATTTCCGCTTCGACTCGGTAGCCGTCGCCGAGAGTTGGGCGTTCGGCATACGCATCCTCAAAGTTGGCGATCACATGGACTCGCTGCTCCTCGACCCCCAGAGCGGAGAGCTTCAAGAAGCCGGAGGGTTCGACCAGCCGCACGCGCGCGGTCAGCGGACGCTCGCCGCCCCAGTGTTTCAGCCGCACGGTTTGACCGGGGCGAACTCGAACCGCGTCGGTCGAGAGGACTTCGATATCGACCTCCAGATCGCGCGGGTCACCAACTTCCAGGAGCGGCGTTCCTTGCTGCACGATCATTTCGCTTTCCTGAAGAACCTTCATCACGACGCCGGTGATCGGAGACTGCAAACGGAGTTGCCACTTCTCAACCTGATCCGGCTCCAGCGGCTTCGAGCGGAGCAGTGCCGCGCGGGCGAGGTCGCGTTCGTATTTGGCGGTGACTTCCGCGAACTTCGCGACGTTGAACTCCTCGATGCGCGAACGCACGAGCATCGCGGCATCTTCGAGTTCCTGCTTCGAGTTGGCTCCTTTGCCGACGAGTTCTTTGCGGCGTTCGAGATCGGCCTTGGCCCATTCGAGCGCGACATTGGCCTTCTCGCGTGAGGCGGCTGAACTCTGAATCGCGGTCTCCATCGCTTTGACGCGCAGTTCGGCCAGCGTGATCTGTCGCGAGTCCAGCAAGCCAGGATCAATCGGGTCGATGATGGCCACGTCGGTGACAGTCGCTCCCGGACTGAATGTGGGTGTGGCTGACTCCGAGCCGTGACCGTTGGCCGAAGGATCTTCCAGCCCCGTGGCTGCGACACCGTTGCCGGACGATTCGACAGGCGGCGGAGCCGTCACCGGATCGCCCGCTCGGACCTTGATCCGATGCAACCGCCCGGCCAGTGGTGAAGAGATCAAATAACGGTCGCGCACGCGGGTCTTGCCGTCTTCCGAGACCGTGACTGTCAGACTGCCGCGCGTGACACGAGCGGTATCTACGAGGACGGGCTTGGGCAGGAAGCCGTACACGACTGCCGCCACAATGCCGGCCAGAATGCACAGCCAGAGGGAGTTTTTGAGCCAACGCAACAAGGGATGCCTCTCCGGAAAATTCAAATCTCAAATCAAGAACTACTCGCGTGTCTTCAGTACGGCGATCAAATCCAAATGGTCTAACCGGCGTCGGACCAACAGGCCCGACAAGATGGCGGCGATCAGCACGACCGTCGTCGCGAAGGAATACGTTGCCGGTTCGATGATCAGCGGGATGCGATACAGCTCGGTGTCCATGAACCAGCAGACCAATCTTGCCAGGCGGTTGCCGATGAACAATCCCACCGGGATCGCGGCACACGTCAGGATGGCCAGCTCACCCAGCAGAATGCGCGAGATCTCGGCGCGAGTCAGACCGAGCACCCGGAGGCTCGCCAGCTCGCGGCCCCGTTCCGAGAGCGCGACGCGCGCGGTGTTGTAAACCACGCCGAAGGCGATGATGCAGGCGAAGACGACGTTGAAGGCTTGCATGGTCAGCAGGTTGTTCATCACGGTATCGCGGAAGCCTTGAATGGACGCGCCTTTGAGCATCACGCTGCCGACGCGCGGAGTTGCCTTCAATCGGCGGTACAAATCGTCGACGGCGGCCGGATCGGCGGTGATGGCGATGTTGGTCACAGCCGGCCCTTCTCCCACCAGGCGATTCAAGGCCCGTGCCTCCATGTAACAAACGGTGCCGAGATATTCCTGACTGAGCGCCGCGATCCGCACCGGACGAACGCGCCGGCTCCCTTCCATGATTTCCAGCGTGAGTGTATCGCCGATTCGCACGCCGAGCACTTGCGCCAGCTTTTGATTGAGCACGATCCCTTCCGGCGGCACCGCGACCGGGTCGTCGTTGTCGTCGATCAAATGATTGAGCGTCGCGTTCTGGTCGATGCCCATCAGGTAGGTGCGCTTCTCGACTTGATCGTTGAAGATTTTGACGCCGACTCCGCGCCGCGGTTCGGCCAGAATCACGCCGGGAAGCTGTTGAATTTCATGCAGAGCCTTGCGTGAGGTCGGCTCGTTCAGAGTCACGTCGATGTCGTGCCGATTGATGTATTCGAACTGCATCCGCACCAGATATTCGAGCGAGTCGGCGGAAAACCTGCCGAGCACCAGGATCGCCGCGGCCATCGCGATGCCGCAGACCGACAGCAGCGCCTTGACCGGCCGCCGCTCGATGTTGCGAATCACGATGCGGCCGATTTGCGAGAGCCAGTTTTGGAATCCCAGCCGCTCGAAGATCGTCGGCCGAAAATTTCCGGGAGCTTCCGGACGCATCGCCTCCGCCGGCGGCAGTGTCACCGCACGGCGCACGACGTTAAGCGTGCCGAGCATCGACGCGACCACGCAGACTCCGAACGCCCCCGCGATGACTTGCGGCGGGAGGTGATAGTGCAGTTCCGGGTAACGATAGAACTCGGCATAGATCCCCATCATCTTGCGGCCGATGATCGCTCCGGCAATCGTCCCCGCGATGCCCCCCACCACGCAGATCAGCAGCACCAATTTCAGGTAGTGCCGCCCGACCGCCCAGTGCGAATAGCCGAACGCCTTCAGCGCTGCAATTTGATCTCGCTGCAGCGCGATGATCCGCGACAGAACGACGTTCAAGAGAAACGCCGCCACGCCCAGAAAGATCGACGGCACGATCATGCCCATGCGTTTGAGATTGCTGATCTCGTCCGTCAGAAAGCGATTTGAGATTTGATCCGCTCGCGCGTGCGAGCCGAACCCGCCATGCTTTTCGATGATCCGATCCAGTCGCCGCACGACCTCCCCTTCCGATGCCCCCGGCAGCAGTTCGATGAGCACGTCGTTGAACGCCCCCTTCATGTCGAACGCCGCTTCGAGCGCTTCGCGGTTCATCCACAAAATCCCGAACCGCTTGTCATCCGGCACGAGCTGACCGTACTTGATTTGATAGACGTACTCCGGCGACAGCGCGACGCCGACGATTCGCAGCTTCTTCTTCTTGCCGTTGATGACCGCCGAAATCTGGTCGTTGAGTTGCAGCTTGTGAGCTTTGACAAACCCCTCGCTGGCGAGCACCTCGTCATCGCGTCGCGGTTCGATGAAGCGTCCCTTGCGCAGGAACAGCGAACACAGATCGGTCGATTCGGGATGCTCCGGAATCGACACCAGCCGCCCGGCGACCGGTTCGGGAAACGACGACACGTCCAGCGTCACATCCTCGACCACGCGCGTCTGGATCCGCGCGACTCCTGGAATCTCTTCCATCCGATCGGCCACCGACTGCGGAGCACGCTTGATCCGAGCGAACACCTGCGGGAACCGATTCGACTCGTAGAAGCCGTCCATCGTTCCCTGCAACGAGACCATCGCACTGGAGGACATCACAAACGTCGCGACCCCGCACGCCATGACCGCGCAGATCGCCAGCACCTGCCCTTTCATGAGCAGCACGTCGCGAACCAGTTTGCGATCAATCGCCCGCATCGACCTTCGTCCTCAAACAACATCATCTTCGCGACCGCGATGGCCAACCGCCATTAACCGTCCCGAAGTTTCGCGTTCCAAGTTCTTCGTTCTGTCGATTGAAAATGAACCGCAAGCGGATATACATCGGGGGGCATTCCGTGAGACCTTCAGGCGAGCGGGGCGGCGTCAGCCCCCCGGTATCTTCGGCGCAAGGCCGTGGGGCTGACGCCGCCCCGCTCGCCTGTTTCATGGGTGACCGCGCGAGATATCACTTGGCCGGTGAAGTGATCGGCAGTTTCCGAGAAACCAGGATTGTTCCGCGGAGGGTCTGAGACAAAATGGCGAGAGACGAAGCAGACAACACCCAGCGAACGATCATCGCGGCTGCGATCGCGATTGCAGTGGTCGTGGTGGCCGGATTCTTCTGGATGGGAAAGAAGGAGGCCAACGTCAGTGGAGCCGTGACGTTGGATGGCACGCCACTGGCAGACGCGCAACTGGTCTTCATCGGCGAGGACGCCACGAATCAATCGCCCGTCGTCGCGCAGTCAGACGCAGCGGGGAAGTACAGCCTGACTGGCAATACCGGCGGAGGTGTGCCTCTCGGAAAGTATCGAGTCTGTGTCAGCAAGATGTCGTTGCCGGATGGAACTCGTCCGGCCGGAGAAGGGTTGGAAAAAGCTCGCGTCGACGGCCTGCTGGTGAATACGCTGGCCAAGGAGTACGAGGACCAAGCCACGACTCCGTTGAAGTTTGAACTTCATCAGGGGGCCAATACGATCAATCTGGAATTGAAGAAAAAGCTCTAATGCCACAGTTTCAGAAGGAACTTTCCATCATAACCATCGCTGGAAGCCTGCTGATCAAAACGAAAAAGTCAGACCGATGATCCCCACGGATGGCATGGCGATACCACGGATAAAGCCGTGCTTCTCGTTTTTCATCCGTGGTATCGCCATGCCATCCGTGGGGATGTTAGGGCTCCAAGTCAGTTCCATTACGATCTGTGGGACGAGTTCAAAATATCCAGGGCCTCCTCAATGAGATGGCACGTTGCCACGCACACACCCGACGCGCAAGCGAGGCCGAAGGATGGTCGCGCCCTGGCTTGCGCATCGGGTTAGTGTCGAGCCATGAATAATCCAAGCGAGTGCCGTAAGTGCGATAACCATTCCATTGGGAAAAGGTGCAATGATGACCCGAAGTCGACGTCGAATCGAACAGGCTCGATCCGGTTTTACGCTCATTGAGTTGCTGGTGGTGATCGCGATCATCGCCGTCCTGGTGGCACTGCTGTTGCCGGCGGTGCAGCAAGCGCGCGAGTCCGCGCGGCGTTCGCAGTGCAAGAACAACATGAAGCAAATCGCGCTGGGGATGATCTCGTTTCACGACACTCGCAAGCGCCTGCCGCAAGCCGGAGGGAACTCACCCGCCGGTGAGAATCCGGCTGTTCGAACCTTTTACTTCAGTTGGCCGTTTCACATTTACCCGTACATCGAACAAGACGCCCTCTTCAAGCTGGCCCCCAAAGACCCGCTGGTGGACATCACCACGGTTCCGGGTGGAGCGGCCATCCTGGCCAAATTGGACAGCTCGCCGGTCAAGTCTTTTTATTGCCCGACGCGCCGTGCCGTCAGGCTCTATCACAACGATGCCATCACCGACTACGCCGGCAATCTGGGAAGCGCGGTCAATGACGGAGTGATTGTCACCAACAGCGGTGTCACGATGTCGAATTTTGCCGGTGTCGGCTTCCAAGGGATTCGGGACGGAACGACCAACACCCTGTTGTTGGGCGAGCGGCGAATTAACACCCGAGACATCGACGCCGGGACCGACTTCTACGACAACGAACCGGCGGTTCGGCCGGCGGATGATTGCGACGTCGTGCGTCGTGCTCAGCCGATCGGCGGCAGTTGGCTGGGGCCAGCGTACGACAACAATGTCGCCACCACGGCGGGAAGTGGCGGCTATTTCGGTGGCGGCGGACTTTGCCAATTCGGTGGTCCACATATTGAAGGCATGATGGCCGCGTTGTGCGACGGCTCCGTCCGCTTCCTGAGCTATCAAATCGACGTGAAGATTTTCAAAAACGCCTGCGGCCGCAGAGACGGTCAATCGGTCACCTTCGAGTAGTTCCGTCTCTGCTCTGCGATCAGCCGCAGGGCGCTAGCCCCGGTTCGGATATCACTAACCGGGGCTAGCGCCCTGCGGCTGATCGGGAAGATCTCGTTCCCGCCGACAGGGTTATCTGGCTCGCGTGCGCATCGCCGACCGAGGCGCTGAAGTCGAAGCATGACCTCGGACGGCTGGAGTTTCTTTGGATGCCGCGAGCGGTCTTGCGCCGGGGCTGCCTCGCTCAAGTAGCTCGACGACAACCGGCCGGCACTCGTTGCTCAACGAGGGTGACAGCAATTTCTCGTCGGCGATCATCGTGCCGACACAGCGTCCGTCGAGATAGACCAGCCGATGCGCTGCGGTGCTGGGAACTCGCGGTTGATCGTCGAGGACGCCGACCAAGTTCAACGGATCGGCCGCCGAGATCAACACGAACTCGCGTCCCGTCGCCTGACTCTCCGAGTCGGGTTCCCGGATCTGTGATCCATCACGCAACAACCGCAATTGCCGAATCGACTCGCTCATCGAGAACTGTTCTCCCGCGACGCCAGAGATGAACCGCCCGCCACGAATCTCACCGCGAGCCTCCAGCCGGCGATAGACCTGCAACAACTCCCACCACGACGGCGCGCCCGACTCGCGTGCCAACAAGTCTTTGAACATGACGCCCCAGCGCCGCAACAACTGCCACGCCCATTGCTCGATGACTTCTTGAGAGCTGAGGGCTGGGGGTTGAGCGTTGAGGGTTGCGGACTCACGCCACAATGACCAGCGGCCCACCGATCCTGCGACTCCGCGCTGACGCAGTAATCCCGGCCGGCCACGGTTGGCACCGCGCGACGATGTGCGGCTGGCATCACTGATGAGTTGCCGTAGACCCGAGAAACCGTCCGCCGTCACCAGGCCGCGCGAGACAAGCTCGCCCAATCCGTCTTCGAGATGAGCCGGCAACAAGCGACTCTCGCGAAGCAGGTCTGTCAGGAACATCGCTCCCCGCGTTCGCAGCAACGCCGCGAGATCTTCGGCCGAGGAATTCAGCATTTCGTGGGGCACGTTTTCAACGTGCCCGGTCTTTCTTTCGGGCACGTTGAAAACGTGCCCCACGGCATCCAGCCACGGTAAGTCGCCGCGCAAGAACAGCGAGACCGGCACGACGCGCGTCACGCCGGACATCGGCTTGCCTTTGTCGGGATCAACGCGCGGAGGATACAGCCGGCCCCACGCGACCTCGCCGCCGAGACACAATTCGTCGAGCCACTCCGGCCGATAGTTCTCGACGCGCGCGGGCAGGATGTCACGCTCCCAAGCGATCGCCGAGAGATCGAGGCCTTGCAGCATTGCGATGATTTCAAACAGGCCGTTCGAGCCGGTTCGCCTGTCACTCCCGGTGATTCCCTGCCGCCGCGCGAGATACCGCCAATACGTCGAAACATCGACTGGCTCAATCAACCGCCGCAAGCCTTCAATCGTCAGTCGATGAATGCGAGCCAGCAATCGGCGATGACACCATTCGGGAGGAGGGGCGAGAGGCGAGGGACGAGAGGTGAGTTCGGCATCTCGGGCGTCGGGTCTGTCTGTGTTCGACTCGCCCCTCTTCTCCCGAAACGACCCGCGCAACACGACTCCCTCCCCTTCGAGGGCCTCCAGCGCGGCCGAGACCTGCGACTCGGTGAACGTCGTCTGGTCCGCCAGTTCCGCCGCGGTGATCGGCCCGCAGACCTCCAACCAGCCGCGCAGAACAGCGACTCGCGCGTCGGCCGTTTCCCATGCGGTGCGAACGCCAGAGGGAACGGCGATAACGGGATCAAGCAACTGGTTGGGAAACAGCACCTTGATCGCCGGCAATCGCTCCGCCGCGACCCACGCGATTTGTCCATTCGGCAACGTGAGCGTCGTTGCTCGACGGTCAGCGATGAGTTCGGCTACGTAGCCGTCACGCTCCGCGTGACGAGCCGAACGCTCCAGCGACGTCGTTTCTGAAATCAGCGCGTGTTGCCCATTCGGCTCGTCACGCGGAGCGTGACGGCTACGTTCATCAACCGGCAAAAAGAACAAGCTCAGCAGCGCGTCGTGCAATTCGTCGGCGTTGCGGATCAGTGGCTGAGCCTCCCGCACGACTTGTTCGATCGCCGCCGGATCGAGCTTCGCCAAGTCGCGCACATCGTCGGGATTCAGCGTGCGGCGGTTCGCGACCGCGCGTGCTCGGCGTTCTTGAAGCTCGCCGCCGTCGAGGAACGCATACGGATTCGCGTTGAGCAATTCGTAACAAAACGGCGACGGCTCGCGCGTGTCGCGAGCGATCAGTTCGATCCGTCCCGCCTCGATGTCTTCGAGCACTCGATGCAGACCCGCGAGGTCCATCGCTTCGGTCAGGCAGTCGTGCATCGTCTGTTGAACCAGCGGATGATCGGGCAACTCGTGATCGCCGACGATGTTCTCCTGGCAGCCGGTCAGCTTGGGAAACACTGCCGTCAGCAAGTCGTCCGAACGAAACCGTTGCAGGGCAGGGGGGACTTTCTGGCCGTTGCGCATGCGCAGCACCAAGAGTGCTCGGTTCATGTTCCAACGCCACCGCGTTTGAAACAGCGGCGTTTGCAGAATCGCCTGCTCCAGCAAGTTGCGAGCGTTCTCGCGATTGAGCATCGGAAACATGCTCTCCAACGGAAACGAATGCTGCGGGCCGAGCGACAAAATGAAGCCGTCATCGTCGGCGGTCGCCTGCAACTCAAAGTCGAACGAACGGCAGAACCGCTTCCGCATCGCCAGTCCCCACGCCTTGCAGACCCGCGCCCCGAACGGAGCATGTACGACCATCTGCATTCCGCCCGACTCATCGAAGAAGCGTTCAAAGACGATCTTCTTTTGACTGGGGATGACGCCAATCGCGGCCTTCTGGGATTCGGCATAGTTGGCGATTTGTTGCGCTGCCCATTCGGAGCAGAGCGTTTCGGTCACCAACCAATTGGCGAGCGGGGCGGCGTCAGCCCCCCGGTCTGAAGTTGTCGAACGGAACACCGGGGGGCTGACGCCGCCCCGC
>CAMDPX010000103.1 GCA_945905295.1 Planctomyces sp. SH-PL62
CGGGGGGCTGACGCCGCCCCGCTCGCCAGAATTATTTGATGGCGTCCGTTCTACAACTCGTCTGGCACCATTGCCACCGCTCGACACCAACCGGCGCTGGCGGCTTTGATCTTCACCGGCAAGCACGAGACATGAAAACCATGCGACGGTAGTAAGTCGAGGTTCGTCAGTTTTTCAATCTGACAATACTCGCGCGTCAGCCCGGCGAAGTGAGCCGGCCAGATGTGTCGCCCGTCTCCCGTGCGACGGTAATCCGCCACCATGTCGGTGAACGGCCGGTCGAGCGTGTAGGCGTCGATGCCGATCACCTTCACTCCTTGCTCGACCAGCCACAGCGTCCCGTCACGGCCGAGTCCCGGCTGACGAAAATACTCGCGTGATTCGATCCGCTTGTCCGCTCCCGTTTGCAGCAGCACGATGTCGAGCGGTTTGAGCAGATACGAGATGCGTTCCAACGCCACTCGCAGGTCGTCGATCGTGATTTCTTCGCCCGCTTGTTTGTGTCGCACATCGAGCACGACCCCGGGAGCGAAGCACCACTCCAGCGGCACTTCGTCGATTCGCTTGGCCGGCTCGCCGCCAGAGGTGGCTCCGTAGTGATACGGCGCATCGACGTGAGTGCCGGTGTGTGTGATCGCGGTGATCTCTTCAATCGCCCAGCCCTGGCCGTCGGAGTACACGAGATCTTCCGGCCGCACTCCGAAGAACTGCCGCATCTGAGCGAGTCCTTCGCCGTCGTGCGTGATGTAACGAATCGCCGGCGGCAGCGGTTCGCTGACCGCCGCGTGTTCGAGCGGAACGCTCAGGTCGATGATTTTCATTCGTGGCAGCATCGCGACAGAGTAGCGGCAAAGGGGTCGGGAGTCTTTTTCAGGCCGCCCATTTTTCTCTTGAGCAATGATGTCACAACAGACGGGCGGCCTGAAAAAGACTCCCGACCCCGTCCGGTCGACACGCGGTTGCGTTTCAGGTTCGGCCTCCGATAATCCCGCCTCGTCGATTTCCGAATTTCCTCAGGAGACGTTTCATGTCGCTCACACAACGTTGGATGCTCGGTGTTGCCCTGTTTTGCTCGCTGGCGACGATCCCCTTCACGACCGCTGAAGACGCGAAGCCCGCGGCGGACAAGCCGAAGGAATTGAAGAGCACCTCGCATCTCGACGGCTTGAGCAATTGGGCGACCAGCGTTGCGTTCTCACCAGACGGGAAGACGTTGGCGGTCGGCACACACGACTCGGTGCAGTTGTGGAACATCGGCGAGAAGAAGGCGACCGGCGTTTGGAAGACCGGTAGTGGCTACGTGAAGTCGCTGGCGTTCTTTTCCGACGGCAAAAAGATTGTGATCGGCGGCTATCAATCGGCCAGCGTGTGGGACGTGGCCAGCGGCAAAAAGGAGCGTGACCTTCCCAAGCATCGCGGATTCGTCACGTCGTTGGCGGTTTCGCCGGATGGCAAGCTGTTGGCGACCGGCTGCGATGATGAAGCGGCTCGGCTGATTCGGATCGAGGATGGTGCGTTGCTGAAGACCTTCGAGCACGATCGCGACCCCGTACATGGCGTCGCATTCTCTGCCGACGGAAAGCAACTGGCGACCGCGGCTGGCGATGAGACACGAGTCACTCGGCCGGGCATCGCAAAGCTATGGGACATCGAATCGGGCAAGCTGATCCGGGACTTCGAGGGAATGACCAAATTCGCGACCTCCGTCGCCTTCGCCGAGAAGGGGACGCGGCTGATCGTCGGCAGCGCGGACGAGAAGGCGTATGTCTTCGAGACCGAGTCCGGCAAGCCGCTCGGCTTCTTCGGCGGTCACTCGCGCCCGGTCACGAGCATCGCGATGAGTCCCAACGGCCAGATCGCAATCACCGGCAGCGGCGGACGCGCGAAAGGGAAGAACGAATTGAAACTGTGGCGTATCGCCGACGGCGAAGTGCTCGGCACCGCCGAGGAACATGAGGCGAAGATCGCTGCACTCGCGCTGTCGCCGGATGGCAAGATGGTCGCGACCGCCAGCTACGACAACAGCGTTCGCTTCTGGGATGTCTCCTTCGTGAATGCGACTGCGAGTCCGGCGACTCCAGCGGTGGCAACCGCGACGGTCGCCGATAACTCCGCGAACGACGCGACCGCTCAAAACGCCGCAGCCGCCGAACCGAAGCCGCTCAAGGTCGGCATCATTGGCTTGGATACTTCGCACGCGACGGCCTTCACGAACATTCTCAACGGCGAAAAGCAGCGGCCCGAAGCGTTCGGCAGCCGCATGGTCGCCGCGTATCCGAAGGGAAGCCCGGACATTGAATCGAGCGTCTCTCGCGTGCCGAGTTACACCGAGGCGGTGAAGAAACAGGGGGTCGAGATCGTCGATACGATTGAAGAGCTGGCGAAACGAGTCGATGTGGTGTGCCTCGAAACCAACGACGGCCGGCCGCACTTCGAGCAACTGATTCCCGTGCTGAAAGCGGGTAAGCCCTGCTTCATCGACAAGCCGATCTCTGCATCGCTGTCTGATGCGATCGCGATCTTCGAGGCGTCGAAGAAGTACAAGGTGCCGGTCTTCTCCTCATCGTCACTGCGATTCGGCAAGAACACGCTGGCCGTGCGAGCTGGATCGCTCGGAAAGATCTCGCGCTGCGAAACGACCAGCCCGGCGAGTTTGGAGAAGACGCATCCCGACCTGTTCTGGTACGGCATTCATGGCGTTGAGTCGCTGTTTACGGTGATGGGAACTGGTTGTGTCTCGGTCAAACGTGGCACGACGGACGACGGCAAGATTCAAGTCGTCGGCCAGTGGTCCGAAGGGCGTGTTGGCGTCTACACCGAAGGCAAAGGCTACACCGGCAAAGCGGTCGGCGATAAAGGCGAAGGGCCGGTCGGCAGCTACGACGGTTACGAACCACTGTTGTTTGAGGTGCTCAAGTTCGCCCGCTCCGGCCAGCCGCCGGTCGGCGAGGCCGAGACGCTCGAAATCTATGCCTTCATGGAAGCGGCTGATGAAAGCAAACGGCAGAACGGTGCGAGCGTGACGCTCGAAAGCGTGATGAAGAAGGCGCGAGCCGAGGCGGAAGAGAAATTGAAGGCGTTGAAGTAGGTCAGCCTTTCCAGGCTGACCCGATACGAGTTGGACGCTGGTGAAGCGTTCGAGTCAGGCTGGAAAGCCTGACCTACGGGAATTGTCATGATCAAGATCGTTGATTACGGGATGGGAAATCTTCGCAGCGTGCAGAAGGCGTTCGAGAAGCTGGGGCACGCGGCGGAGATTTGCGATCAGCCTTCGCAACTGAGCGATGCTGACAAGTTGGTGCTGCCGGGTGTCGGAGCGTTTCGGGATGCGATTCACGAACTGCGTCGCAAGGAAATGGTGTCGCCGATTCTCGATCACCTCGCGAGCGGCAAACCGTTCTTGGGCATCTGCCTCGGCCTGCAATTGCTATTCGACGTCAGCTACGAGGACGGCGAATGGCCGGGACTGGGGATCGTGCCCGGTAAGGTCGTGCGTTTTCAGGATCAGCCGGACTTGAAGATTCCGCACATGGGCTGGAACCAGTTGCAGATGACCGGTGAACCGGCGCTCTTTGCAAACATCCCACGCGACGCTCACTTCTATTTCGTCCACAGTTACCACGTCGTACCAACCGACCGCAGCGTCGTGATCGCCGAATCCGAACACGGCGAACGTTTTGTTGCCGCGATCGGAAAGAGCAATCTCTGGGCAACTCAGTTCCACCCGGAGAAGAGTCAGAAGCACGGATTGCAACTCTTAGCGAACTTCGCGGCGATGTGAACGATGACAGGCCACCAACCGCCACCGATCACTTTGACCGAGCGTGCTCGCCGTATTGACCTGATTCGAGAGATTGCGACACGACTCCGTTTTCGTGGCCGAGTCGAATACCGGCATCAGTAGAGTTCGGGAGGGCCAGCTCAACTCCGGCTCGCCCTTCGAAGCGGTCATGACGAGATGCGTGTTTTCGCGCAGGCGTTTGATTGGGCCGGCGATCCGCGAGAATACTCGTTGGAGGCGATCATGGCTCACGAATGTGGTCATCAGATTTTTCATCGTCACCGGTGGCTGCGCCGATGGTTCGGATCGGAGCTCTCGGAGTCGCGGGAAGAAGTGATTGCTTCGTTGATCGGAGCCTTGCTTGTGGCGTCCGTGAGCGACCATGATGCTCTCAGGGATAAAGCCGTTGGCGACGCATTGGTGGCGGGGATGAGTCTGACGGAAGCCGCAGCATTCATCGCCGGCATCAATCAAGTCTTGGAGGTTGCGTTATGCTAGGAAACAAGACGCTCAGTGAGGTTCGCGCTGAGATTTCCAAACGGCTGAAAGCTGCCGGAATTGATGAAGAACAATTCCGTGCTCAGCTCGGAATGGTCAAACGCAAGAAGCCGGCGACGGTCGCGTCGCTTCTGGGAAAGGGAGGCTCGGCCAAAGGAAAGAAACGCCGCCGAGCTGTCTCAAACACTCATTGACAAGCGGGCGTTTTCGCAGAGCTTCGGAAGCGAGAGGCCATGTCCTGGCGAGTTCACTGGGTCATCTTGAAGACCTGCCTGTCGGAGCGGTTCGTGTATCGCGGTGACTTCGCGTTTGCGACGTTGTTGCGGTTCATGCCGATCATCACGCAGGTCTTCTTGTGGAGCGCGATCTACGCCGTCGGAATGAACAACGAACAGAAGGAATTGAACCACTACACGTACGCGGACATGGTGGCGTACTACCTGCTGGCGATGGTCAGCCGAGCGTTTTCATCGATGCCGGGACTAGCAAGTGGGATCGCTCGCGAGGTCCGGGACGGCACCGTCAAAAAATATCTCACGCAGCCGATCGACATGCTGGGCTATCTGTTCTGGCACCGGATCGCTCACAAGCTGGTTTACTATGTCGTGGCGATCGGTCCGTTCGCGTTGGTCTTCTGGCTGTGCCGAGGCTATCTGCCCGGCTGGCCGGATGCGTGGACGATCCTGGCGTTTGTCGTGTCGCTGGAGCTGGGGTTCTTAGTCGGCTTTTTGATGGAAGCCTGGCTGGGGCTGATTGCGTTTTGGTTTTTGGAAGTCAGCTCGCTGCTCTTCATCTACATGATGATTAACTACTTCTTGTCCGGTCACATGATCCCGCTGGATTGGCTGGGGCCGATTGGCGACTGGGTACGTTACGCACCATTCCAGTATCTCGCGTACTTTCCGGCAGCGATCATGCTCGGCAAGTATCAGCCGGCCCAGTTGTGGACCGAGTTGGGGATCGAAGCGCTGTGGGTGATCGTATTGTTTGCGCTCTGCCGGTTCACGCTGGCTCGCGGAGTGCGGCGGTACGGTGCGTTCGGCGGCTGAGATCGCTGTTCGGCCAAAAATGAAATCTACTGACGTGAACACAACTGCAAAGTAGAACCGCTAATTTGCGCTAGTTAAGGACTCATTTAGATCGAGACTTCTCGCTGAAGCCGACAGCCTTACTACTAGAAAGGCTGAAACTGACAGAAAAATGGGGACAGAAAAATTAGGACCGCTTTCGATCGCCGGCTTCTGATGGTGCGCTACGACCCTTCCGAGGACGACACTCATTCCCAACTTTTTCTGTCACCATTTTTCTGTCAGCAATCCGAAGCGACGACGATGTGCTGTCGGCTTAAGCGAGGAGTGTCTTTTGTTTAGCGCCAATTAGCGATTGTTTTTGCCTGTCTTCGATTGCTGGTGGGAACTGCCCGCTGCAGAAATGCCAAGACCCGGCGTTCTTGCGAAGCCGGGTCTTGGGGAACTCGTCGAAGATCTTGAAGGTGACTCTTCAGCCGAGTCGCCAGCGGCCACTAAAGCGGACCGCTCGGGGAACCAGGCTCCAGCGAATTCACTTCGGGGAGACTGGGTGGGTGGCTGCCACTGACAGCCCGCCGGCGTCTTAGGCGACACCACCTCGTTGGCAACTAGGACTAACTTTTATCACAAACCACCTCCTTTCTTGGTTGAACCAGACCCGGTGAGCCGGCGTGCCAAAAAGAACCCGGCCGCAGTGGGTCAGAAATTGGTCCCTCGTGCTGCGTCAGCACGAACACTGGGCACATGGTGGCGTATTTACGCCGACAGGCAAGACAAATCTTGAACTCTGCGCCAGTTTTTCACGAGAACCGCAGTTCAACCCTGTCGAGTCTTCGTCGTCACCCCGATCGGGGACGCGATTGCTTGGAGTACCGATATCGCGACACCAAACCAATCAGGCTCTGAACTGAGTTCACCTCGAGCTTCGAAAAGATGCTCGCTCGTTGCGTCTGCACGGTGGCGAGGCTGACGCCGAACTCGCTGGCGATTTCGCGGCTGGAAAGTCCATCGACCACACGGTTCAGGACTTGGACTTCGCGATCGGTCAACGTCCTCAGTTGCTCGCCCGTCCGCTGGATTTCCAGTTGCGACGCGACCGACGGCTGCCGCGTCTTCAAGATTTTCCGAATCATTTGCTTCAGGTCGGCGTTGCGGTGAATCGGCTTCTCAACGAAATCGAGCGCCCCCAACTTCATCGCTTTGACGGCCGACATCACGCTTCCAAAGGCGGTCATCACGATCGTCGGCAACGACCAATTCAGATCGCGCATCTTTTGGAGCACGTCGATTCCGGTCATCTCCGGCATCATCAAATCCAGCAGCAGACACCCCGGACTGCCGGGCTTGTAGTTCTCGAAAAATTCCTGGCCCGAGCTGAATGCCGACACCAGAAAGTCATCGGATTCCAACAAGCGTGTCGTGGATCGCAAGAACTTTGCATCGTCGTCGACAAGATATACCGTCGGTTTCATGACTACTTTCCGCCGTCGGGAACGACGCGAATGTTTTTGTCCTCAACACCGTCGAGCAGGATGTTGGCCAGAATCGGTTCGCTGTCTTTCATGGTGACCCAGGCGAAGTGATCGAACTGGCCGGCTTTCAGCCCATCCAGTTTTGATGCTCCGCCGGTCGTGGCCAGGATGTAGTAATCCATCCCCTTGCGGACGCTCTTCGCGTAAACGTGATTGTGGCCGGAGAAGACCGTGTACTTGCGGCCTTGCAGCGAGGCTTCGACGTCATCCCAGCCGAGCGAAGCCGACGTGTGCTCCGGCAGCTTGTGCTTGGTAATCGACCAAACCGGCTTGTGCATGAAGACGAAGGTCCAACGCACATCCTGGTTGGCGGCGAGCATCTGCTTTAACCACGCACGCTGTTCCGGCGCGAAGAAGAATTCGCGGTCCTTCTGCGTTTCGTCTTCCGTGTTGAGTACCACGAACAGGCAGTCCTGATAACGGAACTCGTAATAGGTGCGGCCGAACTTGCGAGACCATTCTTTGCTCATCGGCAGGTTGGCAATGTCGTGATTGCCGGGGCAGAAGAAGAACGGCATCTGCAAGCGAGTGAGCTTGGTTTCAAACTCGCTCCATTCCAGAGCCCACGCGCCGGGGTCTTCCGAGTAGCCCTCGATCAAGTCGCCGACCGAGACCACGAACTCCGGTTGCAACAGGTTGATCTTCTCGACCGCCTTCGAGAACACGCCCGGACGTCGCCCGCCCGTTCGATCGGACACAATGGCGAACTGAAAGCTGTTCGGCCGGTTGTTGACCTCCAGATGCGTGAAGGGGTTCTTTTGTTCGACGCGAATTGCCAAGCCTGACTTGGTGGTAGTCGCTGGAATTGACGCTGAAGGAGCCCCCGTCACTGACCATGTTGCGGCCACTCCCAGCAACCCAATCACCGCCACTAAGATCGTCAACTGTCGCATGTCGTCCTCCGCAGATTGAAGGGGCTTTGGCTTGGTTCCGAATCGGGCAGCAAGGTATCGGTGGTGCGGGAGGCTCGCAACTTGCGCCGAGCTTTCCGACACTGAATCGAAGTCGGGACTCAAGCGACAATCACCGAGAACCACATCATGACAACGACAGCCGTCATTCGCCCCGCGGAACTCGCGGACCTGCCCGCGATCACCGAAATCTACAACGAAGCGATTCTCACCTCGACCGCGACGTTCGATACGGAGCCCAAGACGCTCGACGATCGTCGGCAATGGTTTCAGGCTCACGGCGAGCGACATCCGATTCTGGTTGCCGAGTTATCGGGGCGAGTGGTCGGCTGGGCCTGCCTTACCCCCTGGTCGGATCGCCGGGCGTATGACGAGACGGCAGAGACTTCCTTTTACGTGCAGAGTGAATCTCGAGGCCACGGCATCGGCCGACAGCTCAAGCTGGCGATCATCGCCGAGGCGCGGCGTCTCGGCTTCCACTCGCTGATCGCGCGGGTCGCCGAAGGAAGCGGCGAGAGTCTGCACATCAACGAAAGCGTAGGCTTCACGCGTGTCGGCGTCCTGAAGGAAGTCGGGAAGAAGTTCGGCCAGCGTCTGAGCGTGCATCTGCTGCAACTGATTTTGGACTGACTCGTCGTGTCAATCTGATACGCTGCTGAGCACCGGCAACCGAAATCGAATACAAAGTTGCGGCATTTGCCAGGATAATTTCCAACGGGCTGATATGACTCCTCGATATCACACGATCGATGATCCGCTGCCGCGAGAGACTCTGCGCGAGCGTCTCGACGCGAGTTCGTTGCTGAAGGGCGAAGAACTGGATCAGTCCATGAAGTGGCTGGACACTCAAGCGAGCGATCTCGGCCGTTCGTTTGTGGTCCAAGCACTGGCAACGGAAGGTTGGCTGACAACGTTTCAAGCGATGGCCGTCTACGACGGGCGGCTCAAGGATCTGCACATCGGCAACTACGACGTGCTCGACCGGTTGGGCAGCGGCGGCATGGGGACGGTTTTCAAGGCACGTCATCGCCGCATGAAGCGGACCGTGGCCATCAAAGTGCTGTCGTGGAGCCTCAGTGAAAACAAATCGTTCGTGCAACGTTTTCAACGCGAGGTCGAGACCGCCGCGCGGCTCGCACACCCCAACATCGTGACGGCGCACGACGCCGACGTGTGCGAAGCGGGCCATTATTTGGTGATGGAATATGTCGAGGGGACCGACCTCGACCGTTTGGTGCGGACACGCGGCATACTTTCACCCAAGCTGGCCGCGACGATGATTCTGCAAGCGGCACGTGGGTTGGACTATGCGCACTCGCAAGGGGTCATCCATCGCGATGTCAAACCGGCCAATCTGCTGATCGATGGCTGCGGCACGCTCAAAATCACCGATCTCGGACTGGCCCGCAGCACTGAGGTGTTTGGCCAGGATTCCTTTCAGGAGACTTCGCTGACGACGCATGGCGGCATCTTGGGGACAGTCGATTTCATGTCGCCGGAGCAAGCTTTCAATCCGTCGCAGGTCGATCATCGAGCGGACATCTATAGCTTGGGCTGCACTCTGTTTTATTTGGTGATGGGGCGGCCGCCCTACAGCGGTGAGACGCCGATGGAAACGCTGTTGTTGCACAAGCAAGATCCAATTCCCTCGCTGCTGAATCTGCACGGGGACATGCCCTACGAACTGGATGACCTTTACAAGCGGATGCTCGCCAAGCGACCTGCCGACCGGTTCCTCTCAATGTCGCTCGTCGTGCGGGCGTTGGAGCGGAGCGGACTGGCGCTCTCGGCGGCCGACCTTCAAACGGAAGTCAAACGCCTGTGGACGCCCGATCTGGACTCGTCGCCGCGTGCGCCCGCGCCTCAACCGGCGCGCGTCGCCACGGCTCCGGAGGCGACCAGTCCCTCGCCGTCGTCCAATCGTGATCGCAGTTCGCTAACCGTGCTGATCGCAGACGGCAGCCTCACGGCGCGCGTTCACATTCGCAATACGCTGACGAGCTTGGGCTTCACGCAACTCACCGATGTGTCCGACGGCGCGAAGGCGGTCACCGCTTTGGACGCTCAACGCTTTGATCTGGTGGTCACCGGATTAAACCTGTCACGGATCGACGGCCAAAAACTGATCGAACAAATTCGCCAATCGCCAACGTCGCGAGACACGCCCATCCTGCTCGTCACGACCGAGTCTGATTCGGCCAAGCTGCAAGCGCTGCGACGAGTCGGCGCGTCCGCGATCATCGACAAGAGCTTTCGCATCGACGAAGTCCGCGCGGTACTCGCCCCGCTGCTTTCACCGCAGTCCTAACCTCGCTGCGGTATTACACGGATCGCAGGAATTAGCCGCGCGGCGCTAGCCCCGGTTCATGCGGTGTAACCGGGGCTAATTTTCGGGATGCGCATTACTCCGCTGGAACTGCGTCGCGGAACGTGTAGAAGTCGATGGGGGCGAGCTTGAGTGGGATCAAATTCTTGGTGTTGGGCAGCTTGAACGGAATTCCGTAGCAACCCACTTTTCCAGACGTCAGCTCGGAGACGTAGATCACGCTGGCCGCCGGTTGAGTCCCCGCGGTCGCACGGATCGTCGCCAAACCGGACACCATCGCATACTGCGGCTTGGCACTCTGTATTTTCAGATCGGCGGCGACGTTGGCTTCGAAGAACGCCACAAATTGATTGCCTTGTTTCCCCAAGCAGGCCCCGGTCAGCCGACCGGTCAAGAAGTCCAGCACGAAGACGGCTTCCAAGTTTTCTCCCATGAAGACGGTACACATCCCGAATTTTTCATTGCGATCGGACGTCGCAGCGGTCAGCGGACGATGCGGCCACATCGCCGCGATCCCCAAGCCCACCAGCGTGCCGGCGATCAACCACAGGGCGCTGGGAATCTTGCGAGCAGAAGAAACAGAAATCGTTTGGGGAGCAGTTGGTTCCACGTGATGTCTCCTGAGAGTCGAAGGTGGCAGAGGCCAAGCGGCCGAAGGGGTTGGGAAGTGGGTCGCAATTTATCGCGAGGTTTTCGCGACGACTAGCGGATCGGCGACGGATTCCACTGCCGACGAATTCTTGGATCGGCAAAGTCTGTCGCCCAAACCCTCGTGACTGGTCCCCAATTGGGGCCAGCATTACCGGCTGCGAAACGAGTTACGTTTCAAAATCGCATGTCGAATGGGTTTTCGTTTGCAACTAAAGTAAAGCCAGGAATATATTGGCTCGGAACGATTCCCACCCCCAATACAAACGCCGAATCCGGTTCTTGATCGCGTTTGCTGACGAGAGACGAAGATCGTCTATTTTGCGAGTTCATGTGACTCGCGCGCTTGTCGATGATCGGAGAGTGCCCGCGAATGAGTTACTTGCTGCTGACAGGAGCCACAGGTCTGCTGGGCGCTTATCTCCTGCGCGACCTCACGGCTGCGGGGACGCGCTTGGCCGTCATCGTCCGCTCCAACCGAAGGCAGTCAGCGCGGCAGCGTGTCGACGCGCAAATGTCGCATTGGGAGATTCTTGCGGGGCATGCGCTGCCGCGTCCGGTGGTTCTCGACGGTGATCTATCCGAGCCGGGATTGGGACTAAGCAACGCCGATCGCCAGTGGGTTGGCCAGCATGTTTCGGGCCTGCTTCACAATGCGGCCAGCTTGACCTTTCAGGCGGATGATCCCGAGGGGGAACCGTATCGCACCAACGTTGTCGGGACGCGCCATGTCTTGGATTTGTGCCGCGAGACTGGAGTGCGGAAGTTTCATCACGTCTCGACGGCCTACGTCGCTGGGCTGCGACAGGGGAAGATTCTCGAAACGGACCTGGATTGCGGACAGGAATTTGGCAACGACTACGAGATCAGTAAGTTCCAGTCGGAGACGTTGGTTCGCGAAGCGACCTTTCTGGACCAAGTCACGGTGTTCCGACCGGCAATCATCCTGGGGGATTCCGAAACCGGCTATACGACGACGTTTCATGGCTTCTACGTCCCGCTGAAGCTGGCCGCGAGCTTGCTGCGGCACATGGTGACACGCGAGCGTTCTCCGGATGACATGTTCAACGAGGTCCGCGGCAACGCCAGTCGTTTGGTGTCCCTGATGAATCTGGCGGGGCACGAGTCGAAGAACTTCGTGCCTGTCGATTGGGTGTCGGCCGTCATGACTCATGTGATCTCGCAGGCCAGTCTTCACGGGCAAACGTATCACTTGGCGCCTCGGTCCCGCACCACGGTGGCGGAGATTCAACACGGCATTGAGCGGGCGTTTTTGGGCGCGGTTCGGCCAGACCAAAAGCCGAAGAGCGACGGCAATGAGACTTGGAAGCAATTTGAGAGAATGTTCTTGGGCGGGATGAGCGTGTATCAGTCCTATTGGAAGGACGATCCGGAGTTTGACACCTCGCAGACCGACACGGCCGCACCGCACCTGCCATGCCCGACCATGACAGCGGAAATGTTTCAGACGATGTGTCGGTTCGCCATTGAGACGAACTTCGGGTGGCCCAAACCGGCTGTGCAGCCTCCGGTTTTCGACGTGCAATCGTGGCTGGATATTAAGTCGGGAATCCACTCCACCAACGGAGCCAAGCATTCACAGCCGCAGACTTACTTGGGACTCCAAGTCAACGGATCGGGCGGCGGTCAGTGGGAGTTACAACTCACCGATTCAAGGTTGACCGCCATTGTTCCGGGTGTCAGTCAGCGTTGTGCAACGACCTATTACCTCAACACATCGACTTACCAACGGCTGGCGAAACAAGCTGAGACCGTTGATCAAGCAATTGCCACAGGACGGGTACTCATCGAAGGCAACGGCGTGCCGCTGACAGAATTGACTCGGATTCTGCAACTCGTGGCGGAATCCAGGCCGCAGCTCGCGTAGCGGTCGGTTCGTTTTTCAGTGCAAGCACAATCGGAGCCTTGTTGTGATTTCGACAAATTCTCAACGCCCGCGGAGTAACCAGGCAGAAAACCGTAGAACCGACATCCCGCATTTCGATGCCACTCTGCGGCGCAAGGAAAACTTGCGAAGGAAGTCGGAAGGCGACGCGGTTCCCGTTGCTCGTCAGCACCGTGTTCAGCCGGTTCTGTCCGAAATTCCGCAGCCTCGCGTTCAGGTTCCAGCGCAAACCGTTCGGATGGTGGCGATGTCCACTCCCGACAAGTTGGCACCGCCGTCGAACAACACCCGGCCTGACGCGAATGCGATGGCCGAGATGCTGGTGGGTTTTGTCGTTGAACAAACCGGGTATCCGGCCGAGATGGTCGAGCTGGATGCGGACTTGGAGGCCGATCTCGGAATCGACAGCATCAAGAAGGCGCAACTCGTCGCCGAATTGGCCGAGAAGTTTCAGATTCTGCCGCTGGCCACGAACGGAACTTCGTCGCTGGACGACTTTCGCACCTTACGAGACATCCTGGGGTTTCTCTCAGCCGTCCTGCACGGAAACGCCAAGTCGAGCGAGCCGCTGCCGCGAGCAGTGGCTCACGCAACCACTCATCGCTTGAGTCCTGCCGTGCCCCCACGCTCATTCGCCGTTGATCGCGGCCAACTGGAGCGGCAGTTGATTCACTTTGTGGTTGAGAACACCGGCTACCCCGAAGAGTTGGTCGAACTGGATGCCGATCTGGAAGCGGATCTCGGAATCGACAGCATCAAGAAAGCTCAGATCGTTGCTGAACTCGCGGAACAGTTTGAGGTATCGCAAATCTTGGCGCGCAGCGGCAGTGATTTGGATCTCGATAATTTCCGGTCATTGCGGCAGATCGCGGATTTCCTCAGTGGAGCCACGGGCCAACGGAGCGACGATTCCGTTTCCGGCAGGATCAATGAGCCGGCTGCCGCGTCGAACACAAGAACAACATCAGACTGGCCCGTGTCGCACTCTGCCGGCGTTGAGTCAGCGGGTCAGGATTCGCAAGAAATCGAGCGGCTCCTCGTGTCGTTTGTGATCGATCAAACCGGATACCCGGAAGAGATGGTGGACCTCGACGCGGATCTGGAAGCAGACCTGGGGATCGACAGCATCAAGAAAGCCCAGCTCGTTGCAGAGCTCGTTGAGCAGCTTCAGATGTCATCTTCAGATCTCCTGGATGCCAACGTTTCGCTGGATGATTTCCGAACGTTGCGCGATGTGGCCCAGACGCTTCGTGAGTTGGCTGTAATGGCCCCGACTTCGTAACGACCGTTTTCACGACGGCGTTCCATCTGCGAGAAGTACCGCGCAATGCCTCGCCGAATTGGTGAGTGTCTCCATCGCGTAGCGACCCTCGAAGAATGCGACTGTTTCCGAAGGGATAGGTATCGTGTCGAAAAGTCCTGCACACATTCCTCTGGCGATTATCGGCATGGGTTGTCGTCTTCCCGGCGTGGAGGATTTGAACGACTTCTGGCAATTGCTGATTGACGGCGAAACTCGGCTGGGAGAGTTGCCGCCAGAACGGCTCAATCAAGAGTTGTATTACGACCCGAACAAGGGACAGCGGACCAAGTCCTACACGACATTGGGCGGTGTAGTCAGCGATCGTCCCTTCGATTCGAACTGTTGTCCGATTGCTCAAGAAGCGATCGATCGAGCTCACCCGGCGCATTTGAAATTCTTGGAGGTCGTGGCTGCCGCGTGCCGGCAGGCAAAGTTGGATCCGTTTCAATTGGCCGGTTCCAAAGCAGGCGTTTACGTCGGACACACACCCTCCAACGCTCTTTCTGGAAATCAGACCTATGCGCGGATGATTCCACAGACCGCCGGCTGGCTGCGTGAGTTACCAGCCTTCAATCAACTCGCACGACATGACGCAGACGCGATCGTGACCGACTTGATTGGACACGTGCGTCGCGAGTACTCGACCAACGATCCCCGGTTTCGCCTGCGAACGGACGCCCACCACGTGGCTTCTCTCATCGCGGAAAGCTTTGGACTCAATGGTCCGGTGATGTGTTTCGACGCGGCGTGCGCGTCGTCGCTGAGGGCATTGGGCCATGCGGCTCGCGCGTTGCAATTCGGTCAGATTGATGTCGCGATCGTCGGCGGTGCGTCGTATTGCGATGGCGACACATTGGTGTTGTTTTCCGCGGCGCATTCCGTCAGCCCTTCCGGGTCGCGCCCCTTCGACGACGACGCCGATGGCCTGGTGGCGTCGGAAGGCTACGCCTCATTGATCGTGAAGCGACTCGATCGGGCGATCGCCGACGGTGATCCGATCCAGGCCGTGGTTCGGGGGATCGGGATCTCCTCGGACGGAAAGGGAAAGAGCCTCTGGGCTCCGATGGTCAAAGGGCAGGTGGAAGCCATCCATCATGCGCACGGCGACCACTTGCGAATGGCAGACCTGCAATACATCGAGATGCACGCAACCTCGACTCAGGTTGGCGACGCGACCGAAGTCAGCGCCCTGACGGAAGCTCTCGAAGGTCAGCTTCCGCCGGGTCGGAAAATCCCCGTGGGAAGCGTCAAGGCCCACGTGGGGCATACGCTGGAGGTCGCGGGTCTGGCCGGTTTGATCAAAACCGTGCTGGCCATCCAGCATGGCACCATTCCACCTCAGATCAACGTGCAACGTCTGAATTCCAACATCAACTGGCAGCAAGCTCCCATCGAAGTCGTGCTGTCAAAGAGGCCGTGGGATCGCCCCAGCTCACAGCAGCCACGCCGCGCGGCGGTGAATGCGTTTGGCATTGGCGGCCTCAACGTGCATGTCGTCTTGGACGAGCACCTTCCCGAAGCCAGTCGGAGACTGGTTGAAACGCCATCTTACGAATTGATGAATCGCGCAACGGCATCTGCCGCAGGACGGTCTGTACCGCAACGCGATCAACCGCTGGAGTCGATCGCCATCATTGGTCGCGGGACCATTTTACCCGGAGCGCGGACGATTGATCATCTTTGGGACGTGTTGCAATCGGGTTTGGATCAGCGATCCGAGGTTCCGGACAATCGCTGGGATGCGGCATTGGTTTATCAGTCGGCCCCAGTCAGACCGTGGAGTTCACCCACATGCCGTGGCGGATTCATCCGCGACTTTCAATACGACTGGAAAAAGCACAAGGTTCCCCCCAAACAAGTGCAAGCGGCCGACCCGTTGCAGTTCATGTTGTTGGATGCTGCCGATCAAGCCTTGAACGATGCTGGCTATGCACAGAAGCCATTTGATCGCAAAAAGACTGGCGTTGTTGTCGGGACGATTTTCAGTGGTGAATTCGGTGCCCACCTGCAAATGGGTTTGCGGCTGCCGGAGTTTCAACAATTGCTGCGGCAGACGTTACGAAGTCGCGGTGCTTCCGAAGAGCAGATCGCACAGGTCGCGCACAACTTCGAGCAATTGCTGCTCCAACGGATGCCGGCGCTCGTGGACGAGACCGGCAGCTTCACCGCCAGCACGTTGGCCTCGCGGATCACGAAGACGCTTGACCTGGGAGGCGGTGCCGTGGCGGTGGATTCCGGCGAAGCGTCGGGGTTCGCGGCATTAAGTTGCTGTCTGGATTCGCTGCGGGCGAGAGATGCGGACATGATGATTTGCGCGACCGGACAACGCGCGATGGGGGCCGCCAATTTCATTTCGCTGTGGCATTCCGGCAAGCTGACGTCGGGAAAGGTTCCCTCGATTCCATTCGACGCACAGACCGATGGGATGACTCCGGGAGAAGGTGTCGCGGTCTTGCTGTTGAAGCGATTGTCGGATGCGGAACGGGATGGAGATCGCATTCACGCGGTGATTCGGGGACTCGGTGTCGCACGCGGTGACGACTTGGAAACCGCGATTGCGCGGGCGATCGACGAGAGCCTGAAATCCGCGGCGATCAATGGCGATGCGGTGTCTGTGATCGAGGCGGCCGCCAAAGGAATTCCTGAAGATGATCGTGCAGAACTCGCGGCGCTGCGGACCGCCTATGGTCGCCGGACAACACCGGAGCCCATCCTGGTTGGATCGGCTGCGGCGCAGTTTGGTGCTCTTGGCGGAGCCTCTGGGACCGTGTCGCTCATCAAAGCCGCCAGTGAATTGCAACATGTCCAAATGACGCCGCTCCGAGGATACGAGCAACCCACGGAGGATCTCGGAACGAAACTGCGGATTCCGCAATCATCAGTCGCCGTCTCCCAGTCACTGCCCAACGGCGAGTTGTTCGCTGGCGTGACGGCCTACACCGACTTCCATCTGGCGTATCACGTCATCATCGAACGCGGAACGCGGATCGCGAATTCGGCTGCGGGGCAATTGCAGCAGACGACTCCGGTGTCTGAGGCGAACACTCCGCCCAGAACCGTGACGACTTATGCCGCCAACGGGACTTGGCGCATCGTTCGCGCCGGAGCCTCTACGTGGGACGAGTTGCAGACCGAAGCCGAGCGGCTGACGACATCGGCAGAGAGTTGCTTCCAAGCGGCGATGGCGGCGGATTTGATCAACGATCGCGAGATGGCACGCGGCTTCGGAGCAGGTCGTTGCCGGTTGGCGATCGTGGCGAACAGTCCGAGCGATCTGGCGGCGAAGGCCGCGTTGGCGGCGAAGCAGTTGGCGAAAGCGGACGCACGCGGTCTGCTCGCCGACCGAGGAATCTTTGTGGGTGAGGTGTCCGCGCGGCCGCGAGTCGCATTTTTGTTTCCTGGCCAAGGCTCACAATACGCCGGCATGTTGCGTGAGTTGCTGGCGGAGTTCCCTGAGGCTGAGGCGGCCAGGCAGTCCTGCGATGCGGTCATGCGTCGACTTGGCCTGCCCGATTTCCAGACTTTGGCCTGGACTGAAGGGGAACGGTTGGGTCAGGACTTGAGCCGCACGCAGTTCTCATTGCTGGTGGCGAATACGGTGAGTTACGCCGCACTCCAAGCGTTAGGGATTCGACCGGATTGTATGGCAGGGCACAGCTTCGGTGAGTTAGCCGCGCTGGTCGCGGCCGAGGCTTGGACGTTTGAGGACTCCGCTCGCGCCACTTCCGCCCGGTGTGACGCGATCGCAGGTTGTCACGATGCACGAGGCGTGATGCTCTCCACCTCCGCACCGGCGGAACTGATTGAGCAATGCTGCCGAATTGCGGGCGGACAAGTTTATCTGTCGCATCGCAACGCCCCGGAGCAGACCGTTGCTGGCGGTGAGCCTGCCGCAGTGGATCGGTTAGCGCGCTTGGTGGAGGAAGCCAAGCATCGGGTCAAACGATTGGATGTTCCCGCCGCGTTTCACACGCCGTTGATGGAACCCGTAAAAGTTCCGTTTGCCGCGGCGCTCGCGAAAGTTCCGTTGCTACCACCGCGCGTCCCGCTGTTGAGCAGCGTCACCAATCGTTATGTCGCCGATCCGGACGAAGTGCGGCACAATCTCGTCGTACAAATGACAAAGCCCGTCGACTACGTCGGCTTGGTGCAGCGGTTGTTGGCCGACGGTTGCACGGCTTTGGTCGAGGTCGGTCCCAAGCAGGTGCTTACCGGATTGCACCGCCAGATGACGGACAGCCGTCTGGTCACATTGTTGAGTACGGATCACTCGAAGCGTCCGGGGCTGGCTCAACTGTTGGGAGTTCGCGCCGGATTGGAAGTCATCGGTGCCCTGGATGAGTTGTTGTCGTCCGGTTTGCGATTCTCAAATCAATCCGTAACGGTGGCAGACGCGCCGAGTGAAGACTCGGTTCCGCGAGCACGCGAGTCCGCGAGTTCGCCGTATGAAATGGGTTTGCAACACGGGCGAAACAAGGGGTCGCAAATTCGTGCGATCCTCCGTCGCAATGCCGACTTGGCGTGTACGTCTTGGGATCAGCGGCACAACATCGACGATTCGGCAACTCAACCCGAACGCTTTTTTGACGAACCGACGTTGGACGAATTACGCGGCATGGCGAAGGGGGCGAACGTCAATGCGGCGAGCTTGATCGCGCACAATCTTCGCCTCGTTCAGTCGAGTGTCGGCGGTGGATTGCACGATGCGATGACGGACTGGGCGGCAGCCGCTCGGTTGAGAAGAAACGGCGCTGCTCGACCATCAGTTGTGATGGATTCTGAAGAGTTGCAGTCGGCGTTCGTCGCTGCGGATCGCCGCGCCGCGGATTCCTCGGACACTTGTGTGAGAATGGCGGTGCGTCTCGTGCCCGCCGATCCTTTGCCGGATCGACCGCTCGAGTTGCAAGGCACTGTGCTCGTGCTGGGACATAACTCCGTCGCGACGGCCATCCTCGCCGAGTTGAAACGTCGCCAAGTGAGTTGTGTGCAATTGCCGGACGGATCGCTGAGCAAGATGTTGCAGGCTGTGGATACCGCCTGGCAGGCTGGTCCGGCGCCTCATCTCGTGATTTGTACTCCGCACGATGCGGAGGCGATCACATTCCTGGATCATGCCCATTGGCTTCAGAGGCGAGACGCCGGTTTGCTCTGGCCGTACCTTGTCTGCCAACGCTGGTTTCAACAAGTGATGAACGCCAAGCTGGCCAATCAGGCATCACTTCTCGCCGTGACGGCAATGGGAGGCGACTTCGGCGTCTCAAGTCCATTGCGTTCGGCCGACGGGGGAGCGATCGCGGGGTTGCTCAAAGCGGTGAAGATGGAATTGGAACTGAGCCACAACATGCGGGAGTTCCGCACTAAAATTGTCGATACGTCGGTTGAGACCGACCCGCACACTTTGGCCGAACACGTTTGTCGAGAGTGGTTCACCAACGATGGAGAAGCGGAAGTTGGCTGGATCAACGGTCAACGTCACGTCGTGCGGCCTCTGCCGCTGCCTGTGTCGAATGGTCATTCCACAAGTCTGGATCTTCCTAAATCGAGCGCGCTGGTCGTGACCGGCGGAGCACGCGGTGTGACGGCGGAAATCGCTCGCGAGTTGGGGCGGCGATTCGGTGTCGCGTTGCATTTGATGGGGACCAGCCCGCTACCGAACATCCCCGAAGCCTACCATTCGATGTCCCCGGAAGAGCTGCAACAGACCAAAGCCAGTGTGATGAAAGAGGCGCTGGCCAACGGTCAAAAGCCGATCGACGCCTGGAGCCAATTCGAGCGGTCGGTGGAAGTCGATCGTAACCTGCGCGGGATGCGGGCCGAAGGATTGTCAGTTACTTATCACGCTTGTGACATCTCCGATCGAAACGCCGTTGCAGACGTGTTGGCCAAGGTTCGCGTCGCCTCTGGTCCGATCGTTGGCATCGTGCATGGGGCCGGCTTCGAGCGGGCCAGCCGCTTCGAGAAAAAACAACCCGATCTGGTGGAGCGGACGTTTGCCGCGAAGCTCGATGGCGCGATGTCGCTGCTGAGTCTGACTCAATCCGATCCGCTCCGTTTTCTGGTGGGCTTTGGCTCGGTGAGCGGACGATTCGGAGGTGTCGGCCAGACCGACTACTGTGCGGCCAATGAAATGTTGTCGAAGCTGCTGAACTGGTTCGCCGCGCAACGCCCCGACTGCCGCGTCGCCACGTTTCACTGGCACGCCTGGGACGATGTCGGAATGGCGGTCCGTCCGGAATCGCGGCATATCCGCGAGTTGCACAAGATCAACTTCATGCCGGCTCGCGAAGGGGTGCGGCACTTGCTCGATGAGTTGCTCGCAGGCTTGCCGGAGCGAGAAGTCGTCATCACAGAATTGGCTTACCACCGCGATCGCTACCGACATCCCGACGGCAAGGCTCCGACCGTTCCCCAACCGGTGGTGACACCCGTCGCTGCGGAACCGTCGATTGCCGAGTATCCCCTCGTCGATCACATCGTCGAATATGTCGCGGGCGAACGACTGGTGACTCAATTGAACTTGGATCCGTGCGCGGATGCCTTTCTCCATCAACACAAATTCCGCGATCGCCCCTTGATGCCGGTCGTCGTCACCTTGGAAGCGATCGCTCAAACCGCAGCCTTGCTGGCAGGGACTCAACGGCAGGTGGTTGGTCTCCGCGATATCAAAATCTTGAATGGGTTGCGGTTCTTTGACGACCAGCGGCAGACCGCTCGGGTCCACGCGATCCGTCGAGGTGATCTCATCGAGTGTCGGTTCACCTGCGACTTCTACAATCGACGTGGTCAATTGGTTCAGCGCGACAAACCGTATTTGCAGGCAGTCGTCGAATTGGCCGCAGCGGCCCATCCGTGTCCTCCGCAACAATTGCTGATCCCCGACTGCGAATGGCATCCGATCGACTATCCAGAATCTGAGACCCAAATCTGGCACGGCCCCATCTTTCGGACGGCTGTCGAGTCTGCCGACGACGGCCAGCGTATGTGGGCCCGTTTGATTGCTCGGCCGACCAACGAACTTCATGCAGGCCGCTCGGGGTCACGCTGGTTGACCCCCAGCGCGCTCCTCGATGGTTGTTTTTTCGTGGCCGGTATTTTTATCTGGCTGCGGCAACCGGGAGCCGTGTCACTCCCGGACGGCCTCGAATCCATTCGCCTGGGCCGTCCGGCTCGACCCGGTGAACAATGTGTGGCACAGGTTCAATTCCGCACCAACAGCGAGCACACGGCGATCTTCGACATTCGATTGACCGGAGATGATGGCCGTCTGATCGCCGACATCGCCGGCTATCACAACCGGATCGCTCGCCAGGAGCTGCCCCATGCTCACTAGCTGCTTGCCGATGACTGTCGAAAGAGAAACACCAACACTCTCGCGTCGAAAAAACAATGACGTCTCTGAGGGGCTGCATGCCCTGTCTCAACAGGCACACTCGACCTGCGAAACGGTCGATCTCTTCAATGCTCATGGAATCCGTGCCAGGCTCATCACGACGCCGCGAAGTTCGGATTGGTCGCAAGAACTCGCTGAACTCAGCCGCTGTTTGTCCCCCACCGAACGTGTGACGTTCGCCACCTTCCGCAGCCCGATTCGCCAGCGCCAATTCCTGCTCGGTCGGCAGGAATCCAAACGCCTAATTGCGGAACAATCTCCAAACGCGATCATCCCGTGGCCACAGATCTCGATCGAATCCTGTGATCTCGCCGGGGCCGGACAACGCCCGGCCATTCGGATTTCGCAGGTGCAATTTCCCTGGAGCCTGTCCCTGAGTCATTCGGCAGATTCGGTGCTGGTGGCGGCGGCCCTGCGGGACAACGTGCGATTGGGGGTCGATGTCACCACGATCTCGGAGATTCGTCCTCAGTCGCTCAGAACATGGCTGACGGAATCCGAACACGTTCACTTCGATCTGAACGATCCACGTGACCTCGCCGTCTGTTGGAGTATCAAAGAGGCGTTCTACAAAGCCGCGCAACGGGGTGAGCCTTTTCGGCCGCGGAGCGTGGACGTCTATCGGGACGGTGATAGATTTCGTTGCCACTACGGTCAGCGTGACGTGCCGGAAAGCTTCGAGATTCATGTCTGGCATCTAAATGAATCAGTTGCGGTACTCGTCCACATGCCGGAGCTTCCTGATTGAATCGCGCTGCGGTGATCCGGCCAAATTCCCTCCGTGTTGTCCTTTCTTCATGAATCGGAAATCTCCCGATGATCGACCTGTCTAAAAAGGTGGCGCTGGTGACCGGCGCATCGCGCGGAATCGGCCGGGCGTCGGCACTGCGGCTGGCGGCTGCCGGTGCCGATGTCGTCGTGAACTACGTCACGTCGCAAGCAGCGGCGATGGAGGTCGCCACGGAGATTGAACGCTTGGGCCGCCGAGCCTATGTGGTCAAAGCCGACGTGGGCGAGCAGGAAGACATTGAGTCGATGGTGGACTGGATCGGGACAACGGTGGGGCAACTCGACATCATCGTCAGCAATGCCGCGACCGGCGGCTTCCGTCCTCTCTTGGCCGCGAAAGTGCAACACTTCCACACCACCATCAACACCAACGTCCTGGCGCTGGTGCATCTGGTTCGCGCAGGGTTGCCGCTACTGGCCCGCGAGGAGGGCCGAGCCAAAGTGATCGCCATCTCCAGTCATGGTTCGCACATGGCACTCCCAATGTATGGAGTGATCGGCGGGTCCAAAGCGGCGTTGGAAAGCATCGCCCGTCACCTGACGCTCGAAGTGGGGCATCGCGGCGTGAACGTCAACGTCTTGAAGGCCGGACTGGTCGAAACCGATTCGACGCGCAACATCCCGTTCGCCGACCAAATGTTCGCCGGCCGCACCGAGAAAGCCATGATGGGCAACCGAGTCCTCACGGCCGACGACGTCGCTGATGTCGTGTTGTTCCTAGCCAGCCCCCTGAGCGACTTAATCCAAGGGGAAACCGTGACTGTCGATGGCGGCGCGGCCATTCATGTGTGAGCAGGACTTTCGCAAAGTTCAGTCGACCAATCTGGCCGACGAGCTCGCGATTTCGAGGTTCTCGTGACGGCAAAGTTTTATCTGCGACAAATGCCCGTCATTCCTGGATCCGAGAGAGGGAACTCGTCTTCCGAGATTCGTCGTGCTTGGACTAACGTCTGTCGTTTGGCAGGTAACTCAGCCGGCCGTCTGGGAAGGGAATCTCATGCGCACGATCACTGTCATGAATCAAAAGGGAGGCGTTGGTAAGACGACGACCAGCGTCAACTTGGCCGCAGGATTGGCGGCTCGCGGGCGTCAGGTGTGCTTGATCGATCTCGATCCGCAAGGGCACGCTTCGATGCACCTGGGGGTCGAACCGACTGGATCGACGCCGACGGTCTACCAAGTCTTTACCGGCGAGAAGACGCTCGCCGAAATCCGGCAACTCGTGGCCCCGAACTTGTGGGTCGCGCCGGCCAATACGGAACTGGCTGCGATTGAAGTCGAACTGGCGAACGTCCCGGATCGCGAATTGATCCTGCGTGGCGCAATGCAGCAGTTCGCTCAAAGCCAACCGCTGGACTACATCATCCTCGATTGCCCGCCGTCGTTGGGTGTGTTGACGGTCAACGCACTGACGGCGGTCAAGGAAGTCCTGATCCCGCTGCAACCGCACTTCTTCGCGCTGCAAGGGTTGTCCAAGTTGCTGGAGACTACCGCGCGAGTGACTCGGCGGCTCAACCGCGAGCTGAAAGTCAGCGGCGTCGCGATCTGCCTGTTCGAGACCGGCACGCGCTTGGCCAGCGACGTCATCGCCGATCTGACGAACTTCTTGCGAGCCAGCGATCCACAGGCTCCGTGGGCCAACGCGCGCATCTTTCAAACGAAGGTCCGCCGCAACATCAAGCTGGCGGAAGCACCGAGCTTCGGCCAATCCATCTTCGACTACGAACCGAAATCCGCCGGCGCGCAGGATTACGCGTCGATCGTCGAAGAGGTCATGGCGATGGAGTCCGCCGCCACTGCCGCTCACGCGGCGTGAGGCTGAAGGATTCTGGCGAGCGGGGCTGCGTCAGCCCCCCCGGTATGTTCATCGCGAAACCGGGGGGCTAACGCCGCCCCGCTCGCCTGTTTCGTACTTCGCAGGCTTGGTTGATTTTTGCCGGTGCCAGCCGTGTAATCCGCTCGCCCCACAGGGGCGTTTTTTCGCTGATCATTGGCTGGAGACACACAACATGGATACGACAAACGGCGCGCTCAACCGCAAACTTCGGATGGCTCTGGTCGGCGGCGGCCAAGGAGCTTTTATCGGCCGCGTTCACGCGACCGCCGCGATTCTCGACAACCGTGCCGAACTCGTCGCCGGCGCGCTCTCCTCCAACGCGGAAAAGGCCAAAGCCTCCGCTCCCGCTTACGACATCAAGCCGGACCGGGCTTACGGCTCGATCCAAGAACTGGTCGAGAAGGAATTGAAGCTGCCAGCCGACCAACGAGTTGACTTCGTCACCGTCGCGACTCCCAACCACACGCACTTCCCGATTGCGAAGGCGGCGCTCGAGGCAGGCATCAATGTCATCTGCGATAAGCCGATGACGTTTGATCTGGCGCAGGCCGAGCAACTCGCCGAAATCGTCACGAAGTCGGGGGCCGTCTTCGCGGTGACGCATAACTACACCGGTTACCCGCTGGTGCGGATGGCTCGGCAGATGATCCTGGCGGGCGAGCTTGGCGAGATTCAGGCGGTTCGGTCGTGCTACATCCAAGGTTGGCTGCGCACGCGGCTCGAAGAAAGCGATCAGAAGCAAGCCGCCTGGCGCACCGATCCGGGCAAGTCCGGCGCGGCAGGCTGCTTCGGCGACATCGCGACGCACGCGTACAACCTCGGCCGCTACATGACCGGCCTGCTTCCGGAATCGGTGTCGTGCAATCTGAAAGTCTTCGAGCCGGGCCGCAAGCTGGATGATTACGGCCACGCCGTCGTGCGCTTCGAGAACGGCGGACTGGGCACGGTCACCGCCAGCCAGATTTCGCACGGCCGCGAGAACGATCTCTTCATCGAGATCGACGGCACCAAGGGAGCGATCCAGTGGCGACAAGAGGAGCCGAATCAGCTCACTCTGCGACGCAACGGACAGCCACACGCGATCTACACGCGCGACCCAAACGCTCCGCACATGAACGATGCGGGCAAGGCCGCGTGTCGTTTGCCTGCTGGACATCCCGAAGCGTTCTTCGAGGCGTTCGCCAACGTGTATCGCTCGGCCTATGACGCGATGGTTGCCCGAGCGACTGGGGTGGCGTGGGAGAAGGTCAACACGATTTATCCCAACGTCAACGATGGTGTTGAGGGGATGTATTTCATCCAACAGTGCGTCGCCAGCAGCCAAGAGAACGGCGCGTGGTTGCCGTTGAAACACAAACTCGCACGGAAATAGCGGCGGGAATTCTTCTGGAGTTTCAGGCGAGCGGGGCGGCGTCAGCCCCCCGGTCCTGCGGTGAATGCACCGGGGGCTG
>CAMDPX010000104.1 GCA_945905295.1 Planctomyces sp. SH-PL62
TGGCTCCCATGTCGCGCAGCGAGATCGCAGTGTGCGTGCCGACTTTGCCAAAACCTTGAATGACGACTCGAGCCCCCTTCAAGTCGATGCCGAAGGATTGGCACGCCTCGCGAGTTGCAAAGGCGACCCCCAGGCCAGTCGCCGCCCCACGCCCTGCCGAGCCGCCCAGCGAGATCGGCTTGCCGGTGACGATGGCCGGCGTGTAGCCGTGACGCCGCGAGTATTGGTCCATGATCCAGGCCATCGTCTGCTCGTTCGTCGCGACGTCGGGAGCGGGGATGTCGATGTTCGGGCCGATGATCGGATCAATCACGTCGGTGAAGCGTCGCGTCAGCCGCTCCAGTTCCAGCAGCGACAACGTTTTCGTATCGACCTGAATGCCTCCCTTGGCTCCGCCGAACGGGACATCGACGATCGCTGTCTTCCAAGTCATCAGCGACGCCAGCGCACTGACTTCCGAGTCCGTGACCTCCGGGTGATACCGCAATCCCCCTTTGAACGGCCCGCGCGAGTCGTTGTGCTGAATGCGGTAGCCGATGAAAACTTGCAGCTTGCCGTTGTCGCGGATGATCGGAATCTCGACCCGCAACTGCCGGTCGGGCGTGAGCAGAAACGACATCAAACCATCGTCGAGCTTGAGGGTGGTGGCCGCTTCGATGATGTAGCGATTGACGGTGTCGAGCGCGTTCATGAGTCCTCCGTAGGTTGGGACTCCGTCCCGACCGATTTTCAATTCGTTCCTCGTCATCAATCAACGATGCGAATCTGACAAAGGCTAAAGTGCTTGAGTCACCCCTTTTTTCGAGCAGATCGGGTCGGAGACCCAACCTACGCGGGCTTTGTGGCGGCTGCCGTAATCCGTTCGCGAAGCCAGGCGGCATCGTCCGCGTTGAGGGCCGGACGCAACTCAGCCTGATAGTTCAGTGACAGCTCGTAGTGAGCTCGCTCGTAAACTGTGTCGAACACCGCTTGCAGATCGAGTTTGACATCGGGATCGCCCTTGGCCAGCGGGATTGGGATTTCCGGCATTCGCTGACGTAGCGACCAAGCGAAGACATCGACTCGCGGACGCCTCTCGACGCGACTGACCATCGCGAAGAAATCGCCGCGTGGACGGGGTTCACACAACGGCATTCGTTGGCCGCCTCGCAGCAGGTCCAATTCGACGAAATGCGATTTGCTTTCCAACAACTCTTCCCGCTTCTTCAAGTATTCGCGATGTCCGTCTGCCGTCGCCTGCTTGTTGGCGGGAGACAACGTTTCGAGCACCGTGACAACTTCAAACGTGGTTCGCTCGCGAATAACCAGATACGTCTCGCGACGCTCTTCCGCCATCGGGACCAGACATTCGACCGAAGCTTCCAACGTGGCCACCGCGGAATCGGATGGGTTGTCTGGCCGAGACCACCAAGGATTTGCTGTCACAATCGCCAAGTCCGACCGCCGCCACTGCGGTTGATCGGGTTGATCTTCCACGTCGCGTTCCAGATAGACACGACGCTCCACGCGAGCAAAGTATTTCGGCTCTAGTTTGGAGGAGAGCGTGTCGCGCATCAAAACGTTGAACGACGAATGGAAATCTTCCCATTCCTGGCCTTCCAGAAAGGGGTCCATTCCCGGAAACGGAGAACGCATGGCTGGCCTCGCTGTCATTGCAGAGACTTGTTGTCAGCCAGTATCCGGTGGTGATTGCGTGCAATTCAAGGCACGAAACGCAGAAGCCCGGTTCGCCGCGGCGGACCGGGCTTCGCAAGAACCCAATTCCCGTAGCCGAAGTCGTGAGACTTCGGACTCACCGAACTCTCACGAGTTCGGCTACGTTCGCGACTGCGACTTAGCCAACCTTCATCGCCGCACTGAGGATCTTGCTGGTGCTCGGTCGCATGATGCGGCCGTCAACCAGTTCGCCCTTCAGCAATGTGGCGCGGATGTCTTTGCCGCTGATCGACCACGGCTTCTCGTCTTTGTGGCGTTCCATCAGATCGACGCGGCCGGCCGATTCGTAGTACGCCGCGAAGCCGACGTTGACCGTCTTGATCTTAAGGTCGCCGCCGAGCTTCTTGAAAATCTCTTGAGCATCGAAGTCACCCCAGATCGACTCGCCGTTGGCATACGGCGCGTCGGCGTGTTTGCGGCCGATGACGAGGTGCGTGTAGCCCATGTTCTGGCGGTAGATGCCGTGCATGACCGCTTCCTTCGGGCCCCCGTAGAACATCTTGATGTCCAGTCCGAGCAGCACGACGCGATCCGGCACCGATTCGTTGCGCGGTCCCCACAAAGTTGGATCGCTGTCGCCGTCGCCGAGCGAGCGGTCGGTGACCAGCTTCTCGTACGTCTGCATCCGAATCTCGGCGTTGACGTCGTCCCCTTTGACTTCACCGATCAGCGGGTTCAAGCACGCGCCGGCGTTGAGTCCCTCACGCAGCAGCGTTTCGAGTCCGTAAACCAGCGCGTACTCGTGAGCACGGTGCAACGGGTTGCGCGTCTGAAACGCGACGACCGCGTTCCAGCCTTTGGTCGTCAGCAGTTTGCGGACTTCACGCGGCGTCAGAACGTACTGACCGAACGACGCATTCTTCGGCTGCGGCAGGACGCGAATCTCGCCACCGATCAGGTGCGACTTGTCCGCCTCGCCCTTGATGACCATGTCGGCACCCGGATGGTCGATGCGGTCGGTGAGATAAACCGACTTGAGATACTTCAGCTTCGGCCACGCGAAGACGTCGTTGACGTCGAGCGTCGCGACCACATCGCCGGCTGGATTCGTGAGCGCGACCTTCTGTCCCGCCTTGATCGTCTTGGCGAGTTCCGCGGTGATCGGGAACGAAATCGGAATCGTCCAGGCGTAGAGCTTGCCATTGTTCTCGATGACCGACTCATCGAGCACGCGGTTGTACGTTGCAGAGTTCATCGGCCCGGTCAGCGGGCTGAGGGTGCCGTCACCGAAGCGATAGACCGACGACAAATCGGCGCTCGACACGGGGACTTTGGGGAGTGCGGCGGCTTCCGCCTGGAAGCTCGCGATGTCGTCGCTCGAAACGGTCCGGCACACCGGCTCGGACAAACCACCATGCGGAAGAATCAAATCAGCCATTGCGAAATTCACCTCAGAAAAAGCGGTTACGTGGACCTTGAAAGCGGGCGGGAAAGTAGGGGAACCCCGGCGCGGGCGTCAACCCGGTCGTTGGGGTGAATGACGAATGACGAAAGCCCCAATGACAAAGGAAATCCGAAGGACGAATGGCGGTGACCGAGAACAATGCCTCGACAGTTTCTCGATAGATTCGTTATTTGGGATTCGTCATTCTTTCGTCATTGGGTACTTCGTCATTCGTCATTGCACTTGGAACCTCGCATGTCCGACATCAACACGTCCGCCGCCGATCAACTCCCGCCGATCAAAGTGCTCAGCAAGTCGCAACGCCGAGTGCTCGGCGTGCTGATCGAGAAGGGGATCACCACGCCGGAGTATTACCCGCTGACGCTCAAAGCGCTGACGACCGGCTGCAATCAGAAGAACAACCGCGCGCCGCTGACCGAGTATTCCGAGGACGACGTGACGCGAGCAGTCGATCAACTGCGTGAGATGGGACTGGCCGCCGTCGTGCATACCGAATCGGGCCGCACAGAGCGGTATCGGCATTACGCTCGCAAGCGGTTCCCGTTCAACGAACCGCAACTGGCGATCATGACCGAGTTGTGGCTGCGCGGCCGGCAATCGGTCGGCGATCTGCGCACGCGAGCCAGCCGGATGCACGACATCCCAACGCTGGAACAACTGCGTGACGAATTGAAGGCGCTGCAGGCTCAGGGGTATGTCCAAGCCAACGGCCCCTTGGACGTGCGCGGGGTTGAGGTCGATCACAATTTTCACAAGCCGGACGAAGGCAAAACGCTGGTCGTCGGCAGTTGGTCCACCACGAGCGACGATGCCAAAGAGGCCGGCACGGGTTCGGGGTTTGTCAGCCGGAACACGACCGTCCCCGTGGAGCGAACTCCAAATCCGTCGGAGACATCGACTGCTCCCATATCAGAATCCCGTGCCGCAATGCTCGAACGCATGCTGGTGTCGATGCAAACGGCCAACAGCGAACTCAGCGGGCGGCTGACAATGACCGAACAAGCGCTGTCACATCTCACCGAGCGCTTCGAAGCGTTGCGCCGCGAATTGGGCGCGAGCGTGTAGGTCAGGCTTTCCAGCCTGACCCGAATGAGAGAAACGCGCCGATCGTTGATTGGGTCAGCCTGGAAAGGCTGACCTACTCGCCGCGCAGTGTCGCCACGATTGGCGTTCGCACCGCCTCGGCCGTCGCGCCAGTTGCCGCCAACAAGCCGACTGCGAAGATGCCAACGAGTAGCCCCGCTCCCGAAAGCCACGGCACGTCGGCTCCCGTGCTGAGCAAATGCGGCAGCATCGCCAACAATGCGGATGCGGTGCCGACCGCTAATCCGCAAGCCAACAGAAACGCATTCTCATAGAGCACCAACCGACGAATCGACGAAGGCTGGAAGCCGACCGCGCGGAGCAGTGCCAACTCGGCGCGGCGCTCAATCACGTTTCGCAACATGACCGTGCCGAGTCCGAATGTTCCCAGCAACAAGCCGAGTCCACCGAGCGTTTGGAACGTGCTCAAGTAGGTGTTCTGCACCGATAGAAAACTCGCCAAGCGATCGCCGACCGGTTCGGCATCGAAGCCATAGGGAGCCAGTTCGGTCTCCAGCAGATCGGACAATTCGCGAGCCTCTGCCTTCGATAAGGTTTTCGCACTTTTCTCAAAGCGCCGGTCGCCGATCAGGAAATAACGGAAGCCAGCGTTCTCGGGGAAGAGGCTGCGAAAGTGTTCCTCGGACATCAGCAGCACTCCTTGAAAGACACTGCTGTCGAGCATCCCCGCGATTCGCAATGTTGCTTTCGGATTCGTCTCATCGGGGATTTTGATCGTGTCGCCGACTCCCTTGTGCAGCGAATACATCAAGGTGTTCATGTCGCCGAAGACAGGGATCGCGCCGTCCGCATCCGGTTTCTCAAGCAGAGTCCACGGCCCCGCTTTCATTCGCGGTGCGTTGACGAATTTGAATCGCTCGGACCAAACCGTGAAGAATTCTTGGGGGACACCCAGGATCGTGGGGACTCGCGTTTGATACAGATTCAAACAGCTCGCGTTCTCGCCCGGCCGCATCCGGAACTGTGCCACCGTCATCGCTTCCAACAGGCGAGCGGGGGGCGTCAGCCCCCCGGTGGATTGACCATCGGATTCGGTATCGCTTTGCGGATCAACCGGGGGGCTGACGCCCCCCGCTCGCCTGGAGTCGCGCAGGTCCAACTTGATCCGGCCTTCTGGAGTGTTCAGATCGTGAATCAGCGGCGTCGTGGATTCGGCGACAAGCAAGAAACCACCGTTGCCCGATTTCACATCCGGCGTCTCAACCGCCGGATTGCGTCGCCCGGCCGCGACTGCGACCAACAGGAACGACGCCGATGCGATCAATGCCAGCGACAGCAAACTGCGTCGCCGTTGCCGAGTCGCGTTTCGCAAGCTCAATCGCAGCAGCGCGAGCTGTCCCGATCCGATGATCGACACGAAGCGATCTCCATCCAGCCACGACGCAAAGGCGCAGATCGCCGAGGTCAACGTACACATGCCGACGACGAAGAATAAAACGGTGGACCACGACAGTCCCGAGAACGCTTCCGTCGCCGGCATTCCAAAGGCGACAACGACTGCAATCATCGTGACGCTCAGCACCAGCAAACGAATAGCGAATCGTCGCAGACGCGTGCGACGAGCGGCGCGGACTTCGTCCCGTTCGGTCAGTTCTGTTTGTCCCGCTAACAACTCTCGCGGCGAAAGTTTTCTGAGCCCGCGCAACCCCCACCACGCGGAAAGGCTCGCGGCGAGCAGCGTGCCCGAAAATCCAAGTACCAACGACCTGACCCCGAAATGCAATCGCAATTCGGTGGTCCCAACCGCTCCGACCCACAGCGTTCGTAATCCGTAAATCAACAGGCCGGCGTAACCGACGGCCGCGACGATGCCGATCACCGCTCCGAACAACACGACGGAAAACTGCTCGAGCAACAACACGCGACCGATACGACCTGGCGAGAAGCCAATCGCCGAAAGCAAACCGATCTCGCTGGCTCGGCGTTCGATCCCCAATCGGACGAGCAAGCTGATCAACATCAAGCCGGACTGGATCATGAAAAAGCTGAAGCTGATAAACAGCCAGAAGAAATCGGTCGTCCCGCTGGCTGCTTGCAAACCGTGGTACTTCACCGGCTGAATGCTCAGGCCGACGGAGTCCATCGGCAGAACCTTCAAGAACTCGGATTCAAACGTCTTCGTCGATTCCTCCAGCGATTGACCGTCGGCCGCACCGATCCGTAGTGATGTCGCCGAGCCATAGCGACTGGACCACCAACCGCGCGCGGCGTCGAGATCAAAGAACGCTTTCGGAGTCGCGCGGTATTTGTCCCAGTAGTAATCATCTCGCTTCGTGACGCGGGCAATATCCATCGGAAACGGCTGCTTCCAATCGTTGAAGGTCTTGGCATCGGTGATCCCAGGTACGGTCGGAGTCAGCCCTCGATCGCCAGCCAGTTTGCCATCGAGCGGAAGAATGCCGCGCACCTCGAAGGTCTGCTCTTCTTCTGGCAGTTCTCCTTTCGAGCCGACTTGGTGGTACTTCACGCGAATTTTCGGGAGCGATGAATTTGAAATTTGAGATTTCAAATTTGAGATTTCAAATTTCAAATCCTCCGGTCGGATCCCCAAATCCTGCGCGAGCCATTCGCTCAACAGCACACCGTCCTTGCCGAGCGGCGGTGCGTCGATCGGACCAAACGGTGCCGCCAACTGCGACGGTTCGGGCACTCCCGCGACGATCGAGTACATCGAGAACTTCTTGCCCGTGTCGTCGCCGACGCGGCTGATCTCATTGGTGAGGTACGCCAGCACGGGAGACGTCGGCATCTTCAACGTGGCGGCGACCTGCTCGGCGGTCTTGGCCAGCGAGTCTTCCAAAATCATCCGCTCACTTTCGAGCGAGACATAGCCCGTAGGTTGGGACTCCGTCCCGACCCTGTCCGATTCGGTTGGGTCGGGACGGAGTCCCAACCTACGGTGGTCGTTCGGCACGAGCCGCAGATGCAAATCGTCCAGCGTCAATGACGCTCGCAACATCTTGGTCAGTTCCTGAGCCGACTCGACTGCTTGCACTCCGTACCCGCGAACGATGCTGCGACTACGCACGAACAGCGCGTTGACTCGCGCGGGCTTTCCCAGCGGATAGGTCTTCGACGGTCCAGCCACTTCGAGCTCCAACGCCTTCTGCAAGGCTTGCAGGTTCACGAACGCGACCTTCGGAAACTGTTGGCTCAGTTGCAGACTGAATCGATCACCGGGGAAGTCCGGAGTTAAGACCGAGTCCACCTTCAGCCGCAGTTCCTGAGACGACAGTTGCTCCTTGCCACCGAGCAAACTGTCGCGCGGAATCGTCGCCGGTAACTCGACCCAGACGGTGATCTCGTCGCCGGCTGCCGCCCGCAGTTCCTCGGCCAGCTTTGAGTTCAACACGATTCCGCCCGGCGTCGGATGCGAAATCGGTTGAGCTCCAAACAGGCCGGACCACAGCCGCTCGTCGCAGCCATATAACGTCACGCCCGCCGCGCGAGTTCTCCCACTTGAGATGCGTTCCACGCTCGCGGGAAAGACCAAGGCCGGAGCCTCGCGGCTATATCGATCCGCAAACCCCGGCTGCTTTCCCAACGAGGCGACTGACTCTTCGCGAAAGAATCGGTGACTCACGAGAGCGTGATCGACGACTCCCAATCGCACATGAGTCAGCATCCGCAAGCTGTCGCGCACCGAATCGCCGACGATCAACGCACCGCCGATGACCATCGCGGCCACGATGACGCCGATCGCCACGGCGATGTGAGATCGCGCGTGATGCCGCAGGCTGCGTCTCAGAAATTGTCCGGTCGTGAAACGTGACATGTTGAACGCCAAGGGGTCGGGAGTTTTTTTCTCGTGCCCGCATTGTGGGCTGGTCGCTCAACATCGCAAGCGCGGGCACGAGAAAAAGACTCCCGACCCCGTCACGCGGCGATGCTACACCGATGCGCGGCGACGGTAGGACTCGCCGAGATGAATCATCAACTCCAGCGCGAGCAAGTCCGCGCGAGCCAGAATGTGTCGCGTGCTGCGATTGCCTAAGCCACCGACAAGCGACTCGACTCGTTCGAGGTGCAGCGACAACGCTTCGCGCGGGCCACAACCGGCGACGGCCAGCAGATCGGCGAGCTTCGCGATTTCACCGCCGAGATTGCCCGACCCCATGATGACGTAGGTCCGCAGCAACTCTTGGTAGTAGTTGTTGATCTCTGACGGCAACGCGGTGCGGCACGGGGCGGCTCGGCCGAAGCAATCGAGCAGCGCTTGCCGTGCGACGTTCGTCAGTTCGGTCGCGTCGCGAGCATCCAGGTCGTCGATGATGCGACGCTGTTGGCTGAGAAGATGCTCGGTTTCGTCACGCTCGCGAGCCATCCGTTTGGTCTGTGCGATTTCCAGCCGGCGGCTCTGCCGAGTCTGTTCGCTGCGGATGATCGCTCGCTTGATCACCGAGACCAACGCCGGCGAATCCCACATGCGAGCCGACTGCAACAGTTCGCACTCTTCAGACGAGAGATCGAGCCAATCGGCGTCGGAAATGCGCGGTGCCAGCAGCACGAGCGGGTCGTCGCAGCCACTCGCCCGAATAGCTTTGACCAGCGACGCGGCCTCGGCGAAGGAGTCCGAGACCGCAGCAATCAACACGGCGTCGAACGGGTCGTCGCGGAGCAGCGTCAACGCCTCGGCGGCGGTCGAGGCCCAGCGGAACTGCGGCTCGATGCCTCCTTCGGCATCCAACTGCAAAGTCAGCCCGATCCAGGATGGCTCACGAGGCCCGACGCACAACAGCCGCAATCGAGTCGGCAATGGGCCGTTCAAGACCCGCTCGTCGGCGGTGTCGGCATCAGAAAAAGAAAAAAGCTCGTCCTTGAGCATGTTTGACGTCCTGTCGGGGCGGGGTTCTAGGACTGACCTTTTTGAGTGTCAAGGTGGCACTCGCGGAGACGGCGGGTATCTTGTTGTCGCCCTTCGCTCGTCCTTCGCACTTCTCACAGGACATCCATCATGCGTCTTGCTGTTCCTCGCCGGTCGAGCTGGCTGCTCGTGGTTGTCTTGCTTTCGTGGATCGCGCCGACGGCTTGGGCCGACGTGCGATTGCCGGCCGTGATCTCGGACCACATGGTCTTGCAGCAAGACGCCGCCGCCCCGATCTGGGGTTGGGCCGACAACGGCGAAGAAGTGACGATCACCATCGCCGGACAATCGAAATCGGCAAAAGCAGGAGCCGATGGCAAGTGGATGATCAAGCTCGACAAGCTGACGACCGGCGGGCCGCATGAACTGGTTGTGAAAGGCAAGAACACTCTGAAAGTCGGCGACGTGCTGGTCGGCGAAGTGTGGCTCGGCTCCGGACAGTCAAACATGGCGATGACGGTCTCACGCTCGAAAGATTTCGAGGCCGAGCAAGCAGCCGCGAACCTGCCGAATATCCGCATGTTTCGCGAAAGCTCCGGCCCCGCGACGGAACCGCAAGACGGCGGCAGCGGCAAATGGGAGGTGTGTCGTCCGGACACGGTCGGCAATTTCTCGGCCACCGCGTTTTTCTTTGGCCGTGAATTGCACAAGACGTTGAAGGTGCCGGTCGGACTCATCAACTCATCGGTCGGCGGCACGCCCATCGAAGCGTGGACGAGCCTGCCCGCTCAGAAAGAGCTGGCGGAACTCAAGCCGCTGTTCGCACGCTGGGACAACGACACCGCGACTTTCGATCCTGACAAAGCGAAAGCTCAATTTGAGAAGCAATTCGCCGAGTGGCGGGCTGTCGCGAAGAAAGCTCGCGACGAGGGCAAGACGCCGACGAGGCCGCCGCAAGCGCCAGTCAACCCGCGCAAGAATACGCATCATCCGGCTGTGCTCTTCAACGGCAAAATCGCACCGCTGGTCCCCTTCGCGATTCGCGGAGCCATCTGGTATCAAGGCGAATCCAACGCGAACTCGACCCGCCAGGGAGCCGGTGCAGAAAACTATGGTCTGCAATTGCGAACGCTGATTGCCGACTGGCGCGGCCGCTGGGGGCAAGGAGATTTTCCATTCGCGTGGGTTCAGTTGCCGCTGTTCCACAAAGCCCAGGCCGAACCGGTGGAAGAGACCGGCTGGACCACAGTTCGCGAGCAGATGCTCAAGACGCTGAAAGTCCCGAACACCGGCATGGCCATCACGCTGGACCTCGGCGAAGCGAACGACATCCATCCGAAAGACAAGCAAGGGGTCGGCAAGCGTCTGGCGATGTGGGCGCTGGCCAAGGTCTACAACCAGAAGAACGTTGTCGCCTCCGGCCCGCTCTCGGATGGCTATGAAATTGATGGCGAAGAGGTGGTGCTCTCATTCCGCTATGCGACGGGGCTGAAAGCCAACGGCGAGGAACTCAAAGGCTTTGCCATCGCCGGTGCCGACCAGAAATGGCTCCCTGCAAAGGCTCGCATCGACGGCGATCAAGTCATCGTCTGGCATCCAGAGATCAAACAGCCGAAAGCGGTCCGCTACGCCTGGGCCGACAACCCGGACGCCAATCTCGTCAATGGGGCCGGCTTGCCTGCCTCGCCGTTCCGGACGGATGCCAAGTAGCGTGGCGATGCCAGTGGAAATGAGCCCGACGAATGAAAGGAGACAACGAATGCCGCGAAGGTTGGACACATTCGTCGTCTCCTTTCATTCGTCGGGCTCTTTTCTCCGTTCGAGGACAGGTATGAGACTTCGTTCCTTGAAGTGGATCAGGGGCTTCAATACCATCCGCCCCCTCATTCGGCCACGAGTTGCGGGGAAATGTGTCTAACCCCGTGGGCAGGGCCAATTTGAAAGTATCGGCGGAGAGATCATGGCAGTTCCCAAACGGCGCACGTCGAAGTCTCGTGCCCGCAAGCGTCGCAGTCATAACGCGATCAAGCCCCTGAATTTGACGACGTGCCCGCAATGTAGCGCGGTGGTCCCCAATCATTGCATCTGTGCGCAGTGCGGGCACTATCACGGACGAAGCTACGACGCCGGCAACGAGGAATAGTCGCCGGCTGCTCGACGAGGAACATCCTCATGCGGATCGCGCTGGATGCCATGGGAGGCGATTACGCCCCCAGCCCGAACATCGACGGGGCCATCGCTGCATTGCAGGCTCATCCCGAGTTGGAAGTCGTGCTGGTCGGCGACCAGCCGCAGCTTGATCCATTGCTCGCCAAGTCTGGGTTCTCCGATCCACGCCTGACGGTGCGGCACTCCGACAGTTGGATCACGATGGACGAGAAGCCGACCGAGGCGCTCCGCAAGAAACCGACCTGCTCGATTTCAGTCTGTTGGCAAATGATGGCCGGTCGCGAAGTCGATGCGGTCGTCAGCGCGGGGCACACCGGAGCCGTCGTCGCCGCGGGACTGAAGACGCGGTTGTATCTCAAGCACGTCAAACGCCCCGGCATCGCCGTCGCCTTGCCGACTCAGAAGGGCCGCGCGGTCCTGATGGATGTCGGAGCAAACCCCGCCGCTCGGCCGGAACATCTCTTTCAATACGGCATCATGGGTTTGGTCTACGCACGCGACATCCTGGGCATCGAAAACCCGCGCGTCGGCCTGATGAACATCGGCAGCGAAGACGGCAAGGGGAACGACCTCTATCGCGAGGCGCACTCGCTGTTACAGAACAGCCGCCTCCGTGAGTCGTACATCGGCAACGTCGAAGGCCGCGACCTGTACCAAGGCAACGTCGATGTCATCATCTGCGAAGGCTTCGTCGGCAACGTCGTGCTGAAAGTCAGCGAAGGCATGGCCGACTTCCTGTTCAAAACCGTCGCCCGCGAAGTCATCGGCAAGCTCAACGCTGAACGCGACCAAGGCATGCAGGCACTTCACAACGTCGGCAAACGCTACCACTACAGCGAAGAGGGGGGCGCTCCACTGCTGGGCATCGACGGCATCTGCATCATCTGCCACGGTTCGAGCAATGGCCTGTCGATCCGCAACGCGCTCAAAGTTGCGATGACGTTCAAAGACCGCGAAATCAATTCGTCGATCTCCGCCGCACTGGTCGAGATGCCGCTGGCGTGATTTGTTCGAGCCAATGATGGGAGGGCGAGGCTCCCGCCGAGCCGCTTGCAGCCACAAACATCGTTGATCCATCGCGGCTCGGCGGGAGCCTCGCCCTCCCTCGAAAAAGGCAACGTAATGAGCATGGCTTTCCTCTTCCCCGGCCAAGGTGCGCAATCGGTCGGAATGTGCCAGTCAATCCACGGCAAATACCCCTGCGCGAAAGCGCTGTTCGACCGAGCTTCCGAAATCCTCGGCTACGACCTCGCCAAACTCTGCTTCGAGGGACCGAAAGAGCAACTCGATTCAACGGTCTACAGTCAGCCAGCGCTGTTCGTCAGCAGTCTCGCCGCGCTGGAGATGCTCAAAGAAGTGAAGCCCGATCTCGTCGCGAGTGCGACTCACACCGCGGGCCTCAGCTTGGGCGAATACACCGCGCTCGTCTTCGCGGAAGCCATCCGTTTTGAGGACGGTCTGAAAGTCGTGCAGCAGCGCGGACAAGCGATGCAGGATTCGTCCGATCGGAGTCCGTCCGGCATGGCCAGCTTGCTGATGCTCGATCGTGAACAGGTCCAAGCAATCTGCGAGGAAGCATCGGTCGTCGGTCAGGTCTTGATCGCCAACTATCTCTGCCCCGGCAACCTCGTCATCTCCGGCGAGAAGCCCGCCGTCGCGAAAGCAGTCGAACTGGCCGAAGCGGCTGGCGGCAAGACGGTCACGCTCTCCGTGGCGGGAGCGTTCCACACCAGCATCATGCAACCCGCCGATCAAAAACTGGCGGACGCTCTTGCGAGTGTCCCCATTCAAAAGCCGCGCATCCCGGTTGTCTCCAACGTCGATGCCACCGTGCATTGGGAACCGGAAGAGATTCGGCAACTTCTCGTGCAACAGGTCATCAACCCGGTGAAGTGGGAAGACTCGATCCGCTGGCTGCTGTCGCAAAGCGTCACCGAGTTCACCGAAGTCGGCCCCGGCAAAGTGCTCGCCGGTTTGCTGAAGCGCATCGACCGCAAAGCAAAATGTGAGAACATCAACGAAGCGCTGTGACACAGCACGGGGTCGGGAGTCTTTTTCAGGCCGCCGCCGTGGTTTCGCGAAGTGCGTCATCGATGCTCGCGGCGGCCTGAAAAAAACTCCCGACCCCTTCGCGTTGGCCCGTATTTGTCGCCCTCCATTTTCCGCCAGCCGACTGACGACTCTCGCACGAACTGGCGAAAAATGTGGGGTGGAAGATCAATCCACCAACCGCAGCTCGTGAGAGCGGAGAGGTGTTGCTCACGTTGAAAGGGCACACCGACCAGGTCACGAGCGTGGCGTTTAGCGCGGATGGGACACGCTTGGCGTCGGCAAGCGTGGATCAGACGGTGAAGGTGTCGGGCTCTCGACCATGAACTCCAGAGTTGCGAGCGGAGCGTGAGGCACTAAGTCTGATTCACTTCCTGCGAGACCATGGCAAACCGCAGTCCGCATGACTCGCCGCCCTCTCGGCGGACCAGACCCTCAGCGAACCAGTCCGCCAAGGCGTCCTGCAATTCGCCCGTGAGTGGAAGTAGCGTGGTTCGTTGTTGTGGCCGACACGTCGGTTCGTGCCGCGTCTGATTGATCGAAGTCTGGCCCTTTGAAAGCTCTCATTCGCCAAGCTCAACGCGATACCGATGATCGCCCGCGATCATCAGTATCTGGCTCTGTCGCCGACTGATGATGAGATCGAAGAGGTCCGAAATGTCTCGGCCAAGGATGCTCAGGTCTGTGGCCGTCGGATCGGTGAATGCGGCGAACTCGCCGTGGATGCGGACGGGATGGCCAGCTTGCGTCAGAAATTGAACGGTGGCACTGACCAACACGGAATCGGTTTGTCCGCCAACCCCGCACAACGCGGTTCCGGAGTCGAGATTCCGTGTAGGCAATTGCAGTCGAACCATGAGCGCTGCACTGAACACAGTTCGATCCGCTCCGGAATCAATCAGAAAATCATCGGCGATCAGCGTCCCATCGGACGCCCGAATTGAGGCTCGTAGCACCGGGCGTGTCAGGCCGTCGTCGCACAATTGCCAACTACCCGCGATGACCATAGATGCGTGGCCCTTCCTGCTCGCGGATGTGGCGAACGATGGCACCGTCGTCGTTGGGATGCGCCGTGGTGACCCAGGCCCACGCCTCATCGGCAGTTTTCGCGATGAAACCAACCTCTTCTGCCACGGCTACGAATTTCCCGCGCGCCGACGGAATGAAATCGGCCCAGTGAGATTGAAGCCACTCGCTGTTTCTTTGATGCCGCGCGTCCAAAGCACACAGCAACGCAATCTCGCCGGGATCAGTCACGACCTCCACCGAGGAATTCAGAATCGTCATCGCGCTGTCTCCGAATGAGAATCATGGCGACATCTTGGCACACGGCAGGGATTGGGGAAAGGCTGGCTCCTACGACTCATCCGGCGCTTCCGTTCGCTGAACACCTTCCGGTAACCGCACTCGGCTGATCGCTGACAGCGCGTTCCGCCCGGTGAAGAGATGAGACGCTCGGCCATGAACTCCGGAGTTGCCGGCGGAGCGAGAAGCAATGAGTCTGCTTCATTCGTGAAGAGGGTTTGCTGAGAGAACGGGTGAGATTGGCGATTTCGGAGTCGGCCGTGCAGCGCGTTTTCAACTGTCGTGACGCGGCGGCGGCAACTCAGCGTGAGCTCTCTTTTCTTCGGCGTCGTTAGGAGCCTTCGCCGGCTCCGGTCATGCGGCCGACGAAGCCGCCGGTGCCGAGATCTTTGAGTCGCTCGCCGACGGTCTGGCCGTCTTCGCCGTCGAGGCGTTGGCCGCCGAAGGTGGAGAGCCAGAACTCGGCGGCGATGACCACGAACAGCAAGTAGATCAGCGGTCGCCAGATTTCCTGCTCTTGGCCGATGCTGCCGTGAAGCTGCTGCGTTTCGGCGGAAGCGTCGATGACTTTCAGGTCCACGTTCGGCAGGAGTTCTTTCAACTGCGTCTCGTTGATGAGCGCGAAGTTGGATTCTTCGCGTGCGAGGTTCACGGCGAAGGCGAGCGATTCGTGCTTCGGTTGCTCGATGCGGCCGCCGCGGACATCGACTTCGTAGAAACCTTTGTCGGCGGTCGCGGTGAAGGCTCCGACTTGGCGGCTGACCGATTTCTCAAAACTGACCGGCAGGCGATTTCCTTCGACGTTGACGACTTCGGCTTGCAGGTTCTGCCACGTCTTCGCGACGGAGATTTCGGCGACACCATTAGCAGCGACGACCGAGGGGCCTTCGACGCCTGCTCGCGTTCGGATGTGGCTGACGAGCCGCAGAACCAGCGGCACGAACTCCGGCTTGAGCGGCAGGTTGGTCCACTTCGAGGTCATCGGAAACGCGGCGAGAATGACTCGGCCGTCACCGTAGCGGCTTTCGACCAGTGCGGCCGAACCGTTCGAGAATTCGAGCAGCGGCCAGGTGTTGCCACGCTCGGCCGGCAGCTTCAGCGGGAAGCGGCGATAGACGGAGACCTTCGTCAGATATCGGGCTTCGCGATTCTCGAAGACGGACAGCACCGGATGCGCGAAGTCGATGCTCGCGAAGCGTTCAAACGTCTCGGACTTGTCGACGTCTCCTTCGGCCGGCGTCAGTTGAGCCGTGGTGATGAATTGATCCGTCGTGCCGGGGATCGCGAACAGCTTTTTGTTGTATTGATCGTGGTTGACCTTGTCCCCGGGGAGGACCATCAATCCGCCGCCACGCGAAACGTGATCGCGCAGGAAACCGCATTGCTGGTCGTTCAGCGTTCCGCAGTTGGCGAGGATCACGACGCTCGCATCCTTCAGCACGTCCGCATTGATTTGGTTCTCATTGAGTTCGACGACATCCAACGACTTCACGAAGCGCCGGTCGGCTTCGGTCAGTTTGTCGTCGTGGGGCACGTTTCCAACGCGCCCGGCTTTCTTCGCATCAATGGGATTCAGTCCGGGCACGTTGGAAACGTGCCCCACGTCGTCTGGCTCGGTGGCCGTGAACGCGGTCTGCAAATAGAGCGCTTCGTTCTCGAACGGGTCTTTCGGATTCTTCGCCGGGTTGCCGTTGACGATCACGACTCGCACTTGCGGTTCGACAAACAGCGTGAAGAGGAACGCATCGTCGTTCGGGAAGCGATCCCCCGCGATCTCGAAGCGGCCTTTGAGAGTCCCCGGTTCGGTCGGCACGAACAGGAACGGAGTGTTCGTCGCCTCGCCCGGTTTGAGCGTCAGGTTCTTGCGTGCGATTTCCTTGTCGTCGATCAACAGGCTGACGGTGACATCCGCCGGTTGATCCTTCGAGTAATTCACGACGCGCGTCTTCAGCGGCAATGGCAGCCCGGCAATCGCTCGATGAGTTTCCGGAACTTCACCAATCACCGCCCGGTTCGGAATCTCGCCGGCCGACGAGCCGACGTCGATCACGAACAGCTTCGAGCCTTCCGGGATTAAGCCTTCAGCCGGCTGCTCGCGCAACTCGCGCCAACCGCTGGCTTGGGAATCGGTGAAGAAATAGATCTGCGGCTTGAGCGTCATCGGCGAACCGCCGCCGAACAACTGCGTGAACGTCGCGAACAGATTGGCTCGGGACGGACTCGTCTTCAGTCCGCCGAGTTTTTCCTTCAGCGAGTCCGTGTCCGCCGTGACCTTCGAGACAATCTCTTCCGGCCGCGACGCGACGCGCACGAGCGTCACGAGGTCATCGCTCCCCAGCTTGTCGACAACCGCCGAGGCCGCCGTCTTCGCCCGATCAAACGCCGACACGCCATCCGTCACCGCATTCATGCTGGCCGAGCAATCGACCAGCAGGAAAATATCGCGTCCGCCGCCCGTTCCACCGAACAGCGTATTCCAGTGCCGGATCATCGGCCGAGCACACGCCAGAATCAGAAACAGCAAGAACAACGTGCGGAGCAGCGCGATCAGCGCGTCCATGAACTTCATCTTCCGCCGCTGCTGCACGTAGGTGTCGAACAGAAACCGAAACGTGCTGAGATCCACCGTCTTCAGCCGATGCAGCGTCAGCAAGTGCAGCACAATCGGGATCGCCACCAGCGGCACGCACCACGCAAACAAGCTGAGATGGACAAGTTCCATACCGTGAAGTCCGAGCCGAGGAGATTGAGGCGGGGTTGTTCGAGTCCGCCAGCGGCAGACTCGGAAGGCGGGGCAGTATCCAAGTCGTGGGGCAGGTTTTCAACCTGCTCGGACTACTTCCGATCCGACCATTCGTCGAGTTCGGGGAGTTGGTCCGTCTCATTCGTCCGAACTTGGAAGGCCGCCTGATCGCGAGCGAGTTGCCCCCGCACCGTTCGCTTTTCTCGTTCAAGGCCGTGGGAGGTCTATTGATTCTTTGGTTTCTGCTGGGGGCGGCGAGTGCCATGATCTCCGCGGATCGTGGCCACCAGCGGTTTCCAAGTGCTCCCGCAGTTGCCGAAATTCGGCGGAACTCGGTTGGAGCTTTCGAGCGGAAATCGTTTTTGAAGACGGCTTGCATTTTCTGGTGATCAGCCAGTCGATGGCGTGCGGACGCTGGTTGAGATCGTCGAACCGCGTCCCGGCCTGAGCATCTATGACCCGACCTGTGGTTCGGGCGGCATGTTGATTCAGACACGCGACGACGTCAGTGAATGCGGTGGCGATCCGCGCGACTTGCCGCTGCTCGGACATAAGAGCATCGGCACGACGTGGTCCATCTGCAAAATGAACATGCTGCATGACAAAGCGACCATCATCGACAACCGGCTTGCGAGGTTGTTTCGCGAGTCCTCTTTCGTTGGAATGGCGGTGAGTGCTCCAGAAGAGCGACCTTGTTTTCATGAGGCGTCTCAGGTTCTGGAATCGGAGCCGGTCGATGACGATTAGACAGCGAATTTTAGTGGGCTATTTGATCGTCATTGTGTGTTTAGGCGCGGTGGCCCTGGTTGGCGTGCTTTGGACAGATGCGAAAATTGCCCGCTCGACCTCCGTCGCAAGACTGGCGCAGAGAATCCACTTGGAGTTGCTGGAAGCTCGACGACGCGAGAAGGACTACCTCTTGCGGCATGATCTCGCACACATCGAAGGGACCGGCCGTGAGGATGCGTCGGTGCGTGAGCACTTAGCACAAGCGCGGGTGTTGCTGAAGGAATGGACCGAAGTGTCTGTCGCCCCGATCCAAGAGGTCGTTCGCCAAGATCTCGACACCTATGAGACACACTTGATGCGCTTGGTGCAGGCTCTCGAAAAGCGCGGCCACGGAGATACAGGGTTGATTGGGATGTGGCGTGAGAAAGTTCAGGCCTTGGAGGCGGCGCTGAAGCCTCTGTCCGATCAGTACCCAACGTTACTGCTGTTGCAGATGCGCCGCCGCGAAAAGGACTACCTGCTGCGTGCCGACCCGTCGTATGCCGCGCAAACTCGGGAACTTTCCCGCGAGCTGGATCGCTACCTGACGGAACACGCCGCGATGGTGCCGGACGTGAAAGCCACGCAGGGACTGCTGGTGGAGTACACGGAACTGTTTCTCCGTGTCACGGAAATCGACCAACAGAACGTTCTGCACCAAGAGCAATTTCGCCAGGCCGCTCACGATGTCGAGGCACGCATGGGGAAGACCGCTACCGATGCTTGGCTGCTGGCCGCCGCGGAACGCCAAACGTTGCGGGGCTTTTTGTTGATCATTGGATTGTTTGTCGTGGCGGTGACATTAGCGGTCAGCTTTCTGAATGCGCGTGCCATCGCCAGACCCATTCACGCGGTAGTTGTGGTGGCCGCCAAATTAGCCAAGGGTGACTTCCAAGATCGTGTGCGTGTGAAGGCCGGCGGCGAACTGGGCACCTTGATCGAATCCACCAATCGCATGGCGGACGATCTACAATCCGCCTTCGGCAAGCTGGAGGAATGGAACCAGAAGCTGCAAGATCGAGTGAGCACGGAAGTCGCCCGTGTCGAAAAAGCGCGATCGCTGCAACGCTTCCTGCCATCGAACTTGGTCGAGCAAATCTTGGATCGCGAGGATGGCTTTGTGGCTCGGCATGATCGCCGCAAGCTGACAATCTTTTTCTCAGACCTGAGCGGCTTCACGAAATTCACCGATCAATCCGAACCGGAACTGGTGAGCGGCTTGTTGAACGAATACTTGTCGGCGATGAGCGAGATCGCCTTTCGTTACGGAGGAACCATCGACAAGTTCATCGGAGACGGGATCATGATTTTCTTCGGTGCTCCCGATTCGCAAGGCGAACTGGAGGACGCGCGACGCTGCGTGGCGATGGCCATCGAGATGCAGGCAGCGGTTCGCGGCCTGGAGAAGATCTGGAGTTCCCGGGGCCACGATGTGCAGTTTGGAGTCCGCATCGGAATCAACACCGGCTTTGCGACCGTGGGCCATTTCGGATCGGATCACCGAATGGAATACACCGCCGTGGGAGGCTCCGTGAACTTGGCCTCGCGGATCGAAGGAGCGTCGGCGATCAACGCCATCACTCTTAGCCGCAGCACCTATCTGCTGGTGAAAGACCATTTCTCGATTTCTCCGCGAGGCGAAGTCACGCTGAAAGGGATCCAGCAACCGCAGCAACTCTACGAAGTCCAACCCACCGCGCAATCAACGGCCACGCCCGCATAGATTTGGCTCGTCGCGTAGGGGAGAGGCTGATCGCAACATCGCAGGCGAATTCAGCGATCGGTCCGTCAAAGAGCTGCGTCCACTTTTTCACTCCGTCCCCTTTTCCACTCCAGCCTGTCTTCATCCGTGGGACTGCCATGCCATCCGTGGGCGTCATTCTTCTCTTCATCCGCAGTTCGGCATTGCCATCCGCAGGCCGTCTGTTCCGGAAGACAACGACCCCGGTCTGAGACCTGCTCGGTTTCCCATGTCGGCCCTCGTCGATTACAAGTTTTCACCACCCTAGTTTTCATCACACTCGGAGTGCTTTGCCTCCGAGAGGTCGCAGTGACGCTTTCTCAGGGCCAACCATGACGAAGCTCTTTATCTCTCATAGTTCGCAAGACGACTCGTTCGTGCGTGAACTGCGTGTGGCGCTGGCGGATCACGGGCAGCAGGGTTGGATTGATTCGCGCGAACTGCGCGGCGGCGATCCGTTGTGGCCGTCGATTCAACAAGCCATCGCAGCCGCGTCGGCCTTCACGGTCGTCGTCAGCCCCGACGCGTTGCAGTCCAAGTGGGTGGGCCAGGAACTGCGGCACGCTCTCGACCTGCGAAAGCTGCGCGGTCGCGACCAGTTCCCTGTCTTCGCGCTGGTGCTCGATGGAACAAAGCTCGGTGTGCTGGAGACGTTTTTCGACGAGGAACCGATCTACCTGCCCGTCAGCAGCGGCGCGGGGGGTGTTGCGGCGGCGATGAATGCGATCCTCGTCGCGTTGGGCCAGCGGCTTCCGGCGGATGTCGCGGCCACTCCGCAGCCGCAGGCCGAGCCGCTGGAAGAACTCGTCCTCGAACTTACCGACTTGAAGTTCGACCAGCAGGATGGACTCCGCCGCGCGTCGGCCCGCGCGCGACTGATCTATGAGCCAGCCACAGCGGGACAACGTGAAGTCGCCAGCGATCACATCTGGCGGCTCGTCGCGCCCCTGGGGCCGATCGAAGCCAACGAACTGCGCTGGTATTTGGAGAAGTACGCCATCTGGCCGAGCCGCTTTTTCAACGACCGGGCACGGCAAGTCGAAGCGGACCTCGTGACGTGGGGCCGGCTGCTGCATGACGCCGCGCTGCCGGTCGCTCGCGCGGCGAAAGTGATGCAGGCTTGGGCGACGATCGACTCACATGCCGGGCGTCGGTTCTCTGTGCATGTCGATGCGGCGTTGGAAGACGGGGCGTCTCCGACCGAGATCGCGGCGGCTCGTGAGGCGGCCACGCAATTGCTCGGCCTGCCGTGGGAGCTGCTGCACGATGGCGACGGCTTCTTGTTTCAAGGGGCGAAACCCACGCGCGTCCGGCGGCGTCTCCCGAACACGAAGAACGTCGGCGTGCCGATCGTGGCGACGCCCATTCGCATCCTGCTGGTCACGGCGCGGCCCGATGACGACGCCTGCCGCTACATCGACCACCGCGTCAGCGCCCTGCCGCTGGTCGAGGCGATGGAGTCGCTGCCCGGTCTGGTCGAGATCACCATCCTCTGCCCGCCCACGTTGTCGGCGTTGAGTCACGAACTCGAACGTGCCCGTGCCGCACGGCAGCCTTATCACGTCGTCCATTTCGATGGGCACGGCGTCTATGACCAGCGAGTCGGGCTGGGCGGATTGTGCTTCGAGCGGCCCGAGGACCAATCGCTGCTCGATGGGCGTCAGCACGTCACCGTCTTCACCGACGAACTGGGTCCGCTGCTGCGTGAGCACCGCATCCCGCTGGTTTTCCTGGAAGCCTGTCAGACCGCTCAGGCCGAGCAAGCTTCCGAAAGTGTCGCGTCGGAACTGCTGAAGGTCGGCGTGGCTTCGGTGGTGGCCATGAGCCATAGCGTGTTGGTCGAGACCGCTCGGCGTTTTGTCGCGGTCTTTTATCGAGCGTTGGCGGAGGGCAAGCGAGTGGGAGATGCCATGCTCGCCGGGCAGCGAGACCTGAAGGACGACACGTTTCGAGGTCAGGTGTTTGGTGAGGGAGAACTGCGGCTCGAAGATTGGTTCGTGCCCGTGCTGTTCCAGGAGAAGGACGATCCGCAGCTTTTCAAGATCACTCCCTCGCAGCAGACGGTGGCTGATTTTCAAACTCGGCTGGCGACACGATTGGGCGCATTGCCCCCGGTCCCAACCACCGGCTTCGTCGGTCGCAGTCGCGAGTTGCTGGCGTTGCAGCGACTACTCACCGTAGCCACGTTCGCCAGAACGTGGGGGGCTGGTGGCGCGGCTCCCCACGTTCTGGCGAACGTGGCTACGGCGAACGTGGCTACGAAAGCGACGCGTTACGCCGTCATTCGCGGTCAAGGTGGCGAAGGCAAAACGTCTCTGGCCGCCGAGTTCGCGCGGTGGATGATCCGTTCTCAGCAGATGACTCGCGCGGCGTTTGTTTCGGTCGAGACGCTCAGTGACGCCGCCGCCGTGCTGGATGCGATCGGTCGTCAGTTGGTGGGTCGAGACTACTCGGTGGCCACGTTCAAGGATTGGGACACAGCCCTGCAACCGGTCGAGCGCGTGTTGACCGAGCAAGCCACGCTGCTGGTGATCGACAACATGGAGAGCATCCTCCTGCCGCCGTTCATGCAGGCGGAGACTCCCGAGGCGTTGTCCGAGTCCGCTCGGCAGGAATTGGACGGCATCTTGAAGCTCTGCGTGCGGCTGCTGGAGCAGGGGGACACGCGTCTGATCTTCACCAGCCGCGAGCCGCTCCCCGCGCCCTTCGACGCACCGCGAAACCGGCGCGAACTGCAGCAGCTCGCTCACGAAGACGCGATCAAGTTGGTCGAGCGTGTGCTGGACGCCGTAGCTTCGGATTCCATCCCGAGCGCTCGGGATGGAATCCCAAGCTACGTCGCCGACGCTCGGCGTGAAGAGATCGAGCAGCTTGTCGAGGCCGTGCATGGTCACGCCCGGACGCTGGCGTTGTTGGCTCCGGCGCTGCAAGCCCGAGGCGTCACCGCCACGCGCGAGTCGCTGGTCGAGCTGATGCGAGAGATGCATGACCGCTTCCCCACCAGCCGCGAGCAATCCGTCTTCGCCAGCGTCGAGCTGTCTCTGCGCCGCATGTCCCCCGCCAACCAGGAGCGAGCGCGGGTGCTCGGAGTCTTTCACGGCGGAGTCAACTTGTCGGTGCTGCCACTCATGACGGAGTGGGACGAGTCGGACATCGGCTCGTTGGCCGACGAGTTGATCGCCACGGGCTTGGCGACACCCAATCGCTTCCAGCATCTCACGCTCAATCCCGCGCTGTGCCCCTACCTGCGCGGCCGGCTGGACGAGTCGGAACGCGAGTCGCTGACCGCCCGCTGGGTCACAGCCCTGCGCGGGTATGTCGAGTTCCTCGTTCAACAGCAGCACCAGCAGATCGAAGTTGCATCGACGCTGACGCTGCTGGAACTGCCGAACCTCTTCGCGTTGCTGGACCTCGTGCAGCGTGCGGCCGATGCCGAGGCGATGATCGCGCTGGCCACCTCGCTCTATAGCCTGCTGAGAAATCTCGGCAAACCAAGACTACTGGAACGCGTCGGGCAGGCCCGCGACACCGCCGCTGCAGCGCTGGGCGACACCTGGAACCACGCGCGGTTCGAGGCGGCCCGCACCCGCATCGAGCAACAGCTTGGTAGCAACCAATTGCGTGAAGCCTTCGCCGCCGCGCAGCAGTTGCTCCAGCGCGCCCTCGGATTAGACACCGATCAGCCGTTATCCCTTGAAGATATCGTCGCGTTATTGCAGCGTTCGCCGCCCCCCGATGCGGTGGCGTATCCCATCGCCGATTACGACCTGGCGATGGCCTGCTGGCTGCTGGCCCGCGTGTTGCGGACGGCGGGCGAGTCGGAACAGGCCCTGCCGCTGCTGGCCGAGTCCCGCCAGCGTTTCGAGGCGGTCGAACAGCGGGAGCCCGGTTGCGGCGCGGCAGGCATGGCGTCCGCTTGCTTCACCGAACAAGGCGACTGTCTTCTCGAATTAGGTCGGCTCGGCGCAGCGGCGGTGGCTTACGAAGAAGCCATCGATCGTGACGAAAAGCGTGGTGCCACCCGTGATGTCGCCGTCGGCCAAGGCCAGTTGGGAACCGTCCGCATGTTGCAGCGTCGCTACCCAGAAGCGCTCGCGGCGCATTCCGCAGCCCGCGAGCAGTTCACGCAGTTGGACGAACCGGGCACCGTCGCCGTGAGCTGGCATCAGACCGGCATGGTGTATCAGCGCGCCGGACAGCCGGACGCGGCGGAGGATGCCTACCGGAAATCGCTCGCGATCAAAGTGCGGCAGGGAAATGTCGCCGGGCAGGCGAGCACGCTCTTGCAACTCGGCAACTTGTATGGCGGTGCCCTCGACCGTCCGGAGGAAGCGGTGGCCTTCTACCGTCAAGCCGCCGACAAGTTTGTCGTGATCGGCGATGCAGCGAGTGAAGGCGGTGCGAGGAACAACCTCGCCATAACACTGCGAAAGCTCGGACGGTTGAAGGAAGCGCGGCAGGAAATCCGCCGGGCGATCAACTGCGGCGCACCGTTCGGTCACGCGTCGCAGCCGTGGATGTCGTGGGCCGTCATGGCCGACATCGAGACGGACTCCGGCAACGCCTCGGCGGCGGCGGACGCGAAAGGCCAAGCGATCGCCAGCTACCTCGCCTACCGCCGCGACGGCGGCGAGAACCACTTCCCGCAAGGCCGCGTCTGCCTCGCCGTGACCCAGTCGCTGCTCACCGGCGACGTCACCGCCGCCGCGTCCCTGCTCCAGCAACTCGCCGCCGATCCCGCCACTGAGTGGCTCATCCCGTTCATCCGCAGTCTGCAAGCCATCGTCGCCGGCAGCCGCGACCGCGCGCTGGCCGACGACCCGCAATTGGACCACACAATGGCCGCAGAAATCCTGTGGCTGATCGAGCAACTGGACCCGCCCCGCGAACTCCCCTGACGCCCCCACGCCGCGCGGAGGCTGCCCACTCTGAATGATTCCTCGGCCGATGCTATACCGCGCACGGGTGAGGATGGCACAAACCCCACCGAGCTTGCCTCGGTGGAAACGGGCCTTTGCACTACGACCGAATTCCCTGGATGCCCGCGTAGTGCAAAAGCCCAAAAACCACCGAGGCAAGGGGACTGTCGTTTTAAGAAACTCAATTACGAACACTATTGCCAGGGTCGCTACACTCCGTCCCGACTGTCATTCACGGAGGTTGAGCATGGCGACGGCGGATTATTGGGCGGAGCCGAAGGTGGTTCGGGAGCAG
>CAMDPX010000105.1 GCA_945905295.1 Planctomyces sp. SH-PL62
GATCGGGATGCTCCTCGGCCCCGCGACACACCTCGCACTCACACTCATGGACTTCCAACTCGACCATCGCAATCCCTCCTTCCCTGGAGACACGCGATCTGTAACATCAACAGACAATTTCACGAAGACATTTTTCCAAGCCCCCTAAGTGAGACGAAGGCGACAGTGTCGTCGTCGCAGACGAGTTGTGTAGATACCAATGACCTTGCGTCGGTGGCTCGCGGGCTTTTGCACTACGAACTTGTTTTGAGTGACAGCAACGTTTTGCGAATGGAGCACCTCGATGAATCCTCCACTGACGCGCCGCCGCTTCTTGCAGACGTCGTTCGGTTCCGCTGGTCTTACGCTTTGTGGTGCGCATCTGGCTCCCGGACTATTCGCCGACGAGAAGCCGCGAGCGAAGCTGCCCATCGCCGGTGTGGTCACGGTCTACTCTAAGAATTCGCACGCCGACGTCATCGTCGGCAAGGTACTCGAAGGCTGGGCGCAGGACGGCGGAGTCGGACCAGACCTGAAGCTGGTGTCGCTCTATGTGGACCAAGTGGGCGACAACGATCTCAGCGTGCCGCTTGCGAAGAAGCATGGATTCCTGACGGCGAAGACGATTCACGAAGCGCTCACGCTGGGCACCGACTCGCTGGCGGTCGCCGGAGTGCTCTCCGTCGGCGAGCACGGCAAGTATCCGAGTGTGCCGGGAACCGATCAGGTCATGTTTCCCCGCCGGCGGTTCTTCGATGAGATCGTGGCCACGTTCAAGCAGTGCAAGAGAGTCGTCCCAGTCTTCAGCGACAAACACCTCTCGTATGCCTGGAGCGACGCGAAGCACATGTTCGACACGGCTCGCGAACAGCGCATCCCGTTTATGGCCGGTTCGTCAGTTCCGGTCATGTGGCGCAATCCCTCCGCGACAATCCCCATCGGATCGGAAGTGACCGAAGCAATCGCGTTGGGCTATGGCGGGCTGGAGCACTACGGATTTCATTCTCTGGAAGGGATGCAATGCCTGATGGAGCGCCGCAAAGGAGGCGAGACCGGCGTTAAGTCCGTGCAGTCAGTTCAGGGAGACGGGATCTGGCAGGCAGAAAAAGATGGCCGTTGGTCACGAGCATTGTTCGACGCCGTCGTCGAGCACTCGCCGACGCCGTACTCCGGAACAAAACCGCGTCCGAAAGAGATGGCCAAGGACGCGGTCTTCTATCTCATCGAATACCGCGACGGCACAAAGGCCACGATCGCGATGGGGACCGGCTTCTCGCATGACTTCGTTTGCGGGGTCTCGATCCGAGGCCAAGAAAAACCGTTGGCCGTCACGTTCGTCGCCGAAGAGAACCCGCCGTTCCGCCACTTCGAGCATCTCTTGCGCGCTGTCGAGCACATGTTCCACACGGGCAAGCCGGCCTACCCGGTGGAACGAACGCTACTGACGACAGGCATTCTCGATGTCGCCCTGCATAGCCTCGCCGACAAAAACCGCCGGATGGAAACGCCGGAACTGGCGGTGGCGTATCAACCGGCGGGCTGGCCCTTTGCCAAAGGCAGCCCAGGCATGCCGTAGTTCGCCGCAAAGGGGTCGGGAGTCTTTTTCATGCCGCGGTCAAGAACGCTTCGGATGATTGACTCGTGTTACGCGGCATGAAAAAGACTCCCGACCCCGTCGCGTTCACCACCACCAACCCATCATTTCGGCGCAGCCACGGGCGCGAATTGCGGACGCAGCGGATTCTCGCGAGCAACATCCGGCGCGTCGGAGTCTGCCTGCGGTACTGCGAGGCGGATCGCGCGCAAGTGCTCGAAAGGATCGGCGACTCCCAGACGCAGGAGCGGCGCGGTATTCGGTGCCGCCAAGGGGACCGCGACGGTGATGAGCAGGTGCGTGCTCATCGCGGTCGGATCGTCGCCGACTCGCGCGGGCAATTCGCTCGACCGTTGAAAGCGATCGAGCACATGAGCCTTCCAAGGATCGGCCGCCAATAGAAACGCATTCCCGGTGACGGCCTGGCGCGGCGAAGCTGGCCGGACTGGATCGGGTTCCGAAGCGAGTGCCGGGACATCAATCACCGGCCGCCGCCAATCCGCAGGCAATCGCTCCGCCGACAATGCGGTCGGCGCACCGGGGAAGGCTCCGATTGGTAATGACCAGAGATGAGCGGGGACTTTGTCCGCTCCGGCCGGACGACGAATCGCCGGCTGCTCGGTCATCGGCAGAGGCGGAATCGAAAACTGCTGCGGAGGGACCAGTCGTTCGGGCAGGAGCTGAGCGCTCGCCGTCGAGGAAGTCATTCCAAGAGCAATGAGCGTTACGGCAATCAGGCGATGTTGGAACATGGCATTCATTCTTTGTTGGTGAGAGCCGTCAGAACCAGTCGGTCAGGCTTTCTAGCCTGACCCGAATTGGCAAGACCGCGTCGGACCTTAATCGAGTCAGCCTGGAAAGGCTGACCTACTTTCAGGGAACTTGAATCACGAGCAACACGTCCGTGCCGACTTCCGGCAAGACCTTGGTATTCGTATCGAGCTTGATAAGCGGCTCGTCTTTCATCGTCAGATTGGTTTGAAAGACCGTCTCGTCGGTGACTGGGAAGATGGCGATCAGCGTGCCGGTGGAGTCAGCTCCGTAAACCTTGTCCGGCTTGTTGGGGTCGGGTTGCTTGCTGATCGAGCCGGTGAAGGTCCACTTCAAGTTGGGCATGGTCTTGCCCGTCTTGCGATCGACGAGCACTTTTTCGATCGGCAATCGTTTGGCCAATCCGCCGGCACCTGGCAACTCGATGAAGATTTTGACTTCGGGTCCGGAGGCTTCAGCACCTTCCCCCTTGGCCGGCTTGCCGGGCTTCAGCCCCAGGCTTTCGAGAGCCTTGTGGATGTCGCTCGGCTTGGCATCGAACGTCACGACGGTCTCGTGAGCCTTCTGCCCCTTCGGCGCTGCCAGCGAGGCAATGACCTCGATGGGATAAATCTCAGTCAGGTTCGGCAGCTTGCGCGGAGCAATCTTGCACGCCAGCGTGACCGTCTTCTTTTCCTTGTCGACCTTGATCGCCTCGGCCGGCTTGTCCTGCGCAGCCAACGGCATCGCCAGCCACAGCATCACGACCAAGCCGAACTCAATTCGCAATTTGCAATTTGCAATTTGCATTTTGCAATCTCCTCTCATGTTGCCCAGTAGGTTGGGACTCCGTCCCGACCGCACTGATTGATCAGAAAGCAGTCCCAGCCGCAACGCTCGGTCGGGACGGAGTCCCAACCTACTTTTCTCCAATGCACACGACCGCCGTGTTGGCTTTGCCGCCGGCTTCCAACGCACATGTCGCTACGAACAACCGGCCGCCCGCAACGATCGGTCCGCCATAAACCATGCCGGGCGCTTTCACGGTGGCATCGGTCCCCAGCGAAAGCTTCCAGCGAAGTGCTCCGTCCATCAGGCCAATCGCTCGCACGACGGCTTTGAGATCTGCCACATAGACCACGTCGCCAGCGATTGCCGCGCTCGCGAAGAATGGAGCACCGCCATCGACGGTCCATCTCTCATTGCCAGTGGCGACATCGACCGCTCGGACTTTGCCATCGGTCGCCGTGAAGACAGCGATCTGATCCTTCACCGCAATCGCCGAGACGATGCCAGCGGCAAATGCTCGTCGCCATTTCACCGAGCCGTCTGTGAGCGACACCGCCACGACTTCGCCCTGACCGCTGGCGATCTCTTTGGGTTCGAGACGCACGCTGCTGCACCCGACCAACACGAGGTCTCCCGCGACCGTTGGCCCCGCCCACGGATTGAACGTCAGCGGCGTCTTCCATTGCTCGCTGCCATCGCTGAGCTTCACTGAGCAAATCGCTCGCTCGCCGGTCTTCTCGGTATCAAGGAACGCAGTTGCAACGAGCACACGATCTCCAACCGCCGCCACCGCCGCATCGACATGCCACTTGCCGGCTCCCGCTTGCCACACGAGTTTCGGTTTTGGTTTCGGGAGTGAGTCTTCGCTCGGAGCAACCGCGAAATCGGGGTCGGTCTTCTTCTCTTGCTCATACTTGGCGAGCAGTTCCTTCCACTTCTTATCGAGCGCCGCTTGAGCGGACGCGGCATCGACCTCCTTGCCGTCCAACTCCAGACGTGAGGGATCGACACACAACACACCCGCGTTGCCTCCGCCGATCAGCACTTTGCCGTTGACGATGCTCGGCGAACCTTCGAGATGCACCAACTGCCCCGGCACCGGCAATTGCCACAGCGGCAATCCCGTATCGAGCCGCACTCCGTGCAGTGTCGCTCCATCGGTTTGGTGCATGCCATCTCCGAATACCACGACGTTTCCCACGACTGCCGGAGCACACACGGTCGGCAGCTTGAGATACGGCACCGACTTCGCCCACCGCACGCGCTGCTTGGAAGCGGCCTCGGTGCTCATCGCTTGAAAGGTCGAGGTATTGAACGCGGCCAGCGCCGACACGAACACGCTGTCACCCGCTGCCACCGGCGCGGCGATGTAGTGATCGCTCGACTTGTGGACCCACAGCACCTTGCCGGAAGTTGGTCCCGACTGACCATCGACACAGCCGGTGCGGGCGACATTGCCGCGATTGGTCGGCCAGTCGGCGGCGGAGGCAATGACGAATGAAGAAAGACCCAATGACGAAAGAATGACGAAGCTCGAATGACGAAGGAATCGCCCCAGTCGACAACGTGACTCCGATCGCTCACTTCGTTGTTCGTCAGTCGTCATTCGGATTTCCTTCGTCATTGGGTGATTCGTCATTCGGCCTTGAGCACGTTTTGCCATCGTTTCGGCATGACTCCGAAAGCCGTCAAATACGTGGCCTCCAGTGGCACCATGACACAGCCATCTGGTTCCAGGAACAACGGCATATCCGGGAGTGGTTCTCCGACGGCGACCGTTTCGACATAGGCTCTGGTGGTCATGTCGCATTCGTAGGCGACCATGCTGAGCGGTTGATTGCCGGGAAGCTCAAACGGAGCGGCTTGAACCTCATCCCAAATCGCGGCATGGACGCCGTTCGGGTCTCGTGGCCCAGGTGGGAACGGATCGACGATCAGTAAATGAATGCGGTGTTCGAGGAGCTCGCAGGCCTTCTCGACGAAAGCGCGAAAGGCCGATCGGTTGGACTTATTCCCCGGAGAGACGATCTCGAACATGGCCACGATTCGATCGCCGCTGGCGTGCCGAACCACAATCGAACTTTTCTTGCGGCGGTAAAACTCCACATCAGTCTCGGCCACAAAACGGGTCTTTGGACGAGTTCGCAATGCGGTCGCGGTTCCCCCGGAGTGAGATTCGCTGAAGGAATCCGCGCCGTCTTGGGAACCCCCTTGAAGTGTGAGGACGTCCGGGCCAAACCCTGCAGCCACTTGTTCGGGAAGCGCGTAGTAATCCTCCGGGAGAATTCGATTCAATGCTCGCGACACTTCCGAAATCCATTCGTGATGAAACGCATGAAAGATCCCCGCTTCAACTTTGGTCCAATCGTGCATTGGCATGGTTACTTCTCCCGTCGTGAAGTCGCTCATGAAACGGCAAGACAAGTTATTTGGCAGTCACTTGCCCCACCGCTGTGGGAGCGGGTCGTCCCAGTAAGACGGTCGATTCTTGGCCTTCATTATTCAGTAACAGATCGGACGCACCATCCGCGTTGATGTCCGCGACCGCCAGGCCGCGCGTGTTGAAGATCTGTTGCGAGAGACCGACTTCGTCGGTCGCATCGACGAACTTCCCTTGGCCGCTGTTGCGGAAGTAGCGGTTCGAGCCTTTCAGGCAACCGATCACCAAATCGGTTTTGCCATCTTTGTTGAAGTCGACCGCTGCCGCGCTGACCGCATTGCCCATCGGTTGAGCGACCGCGCCGCATTGGCTCGTAATGTCCGCGAAGCGGCCTGCTCGGTAAGCGAAGACTTTGCATGTTCCCGACTGCGGGACGAACAGATCGAGTTGCCCATCGCCATCGAGATCGGCAAAGACGGGTCGCACTTTGCCAGCTTGAAATTGAACCGCAGGGTCTTTGGTTTCCACGAAGCCTTGAGCCGTGCTGAACGCGAACAATCCAGTCCCCGCGCTGTAGACGAAATCGGAGCGACCGTCTCCGTTCCAATCGGCGACGGCGAGATGATCTCCTTTGTGTTGTCCACCGACTCCATCCGGCCCCAGCTTGGCGGCGACCGTCGCATCTTCAAACCCCGCGCCGGTGTTGCGGTAGAGACGCAAACCGAGGAATCCGTTCGCCAACAAAATGTCGGGTCGCTTGTCGCCGTCGTAATCGAGCCACGCCGCCGCCGTGACGTTGTAATACGGTTCCTTCGGCAGAAGAGCCGTGTCGTCTTTGAAGGCGGCTCCTTGATTCGTCAGCAGCTTTGGGCCCGTTGAAGTCGCGAGCAACAAGTCCGGTTTGCCATCGGCATTGAAGTCCGCCCAATCGGCCGCGCGAGCTCCTCCGGTATGCGGCAACGGCAACTCGCTGAGCGCCGGGCCGTCCATCTTCAAGAGAGTGACTCGGCCCGATCCGTAGAAGCAAAAGTCCGGCTTGCCGTTGCCATCGACGTCAGCGACCGCGACCCCTTGCGCCTCCGGACCGACCGAGGTAACACCCGCGACATGCGTGAAGCCGGGCATGCCGGCGATCGAGCGAAAGTCATCGCCACCCCAGCCCGCGAAATCTCGCTGAGGGTTGTAGTCCTGTAACTTGAGGCTGGCTTTCATCCGTTGAATTTTCGCCGTGCGAAGCTGTAAGGCCATCTTGTCCCCATCGACCATGCAGGGGACGACAACCTCTTGACCCGCCAGCATCGACTGCACGATGCCGATCAATTTGTCCGTCGTACCGGCATAGCTGCGGAGTAAATACGGCTCGCCGTGGCTCATGTTCCACCACTCGCCACCGGCGTAGGCTTGATACCAATAGTTGCCGATGCAGGTCTCGCTGGCTCCGCCGTTGTTGAAGAAGACGGCGGTCTTGCCCGGCTCGGCCCAGTCCATGATCGCTTTCCATTCGCGTTCGTGGAAACCGGCGCGGGCGATGTTGTGCTTGACCGTCTCGCCGGGAAGCGTCCCCTTCACGTCTTGCACCTTGCGAAACAGAATCAGGTTCTTCTCCTTATCGACCTTCTCGACCCGTAGTAGCGAGATCGAAGTCGATTCCAGAACCACTCGGCCCAGCGTGTAAGCCACCTCGACATACGCCAGCGCCGATCGAACGCCGCAGAAGACGATTGCCAAAACCAAGCCCCAAACAGCGCGTCGGGTCCATTGAGTCTGCATGCGATTGCTCCTTTGTGGGACGGGCACGCTTGCCCGTCTGTGCTGATTGCATTCGCGAATGACGGGCAGGAGTGCCCGTCCTACTTCAATCTCGTTTGGCCAGCGGCAAGCCCGCGAGGCGTTGTTCCGCCATCTTGGACCACTCGGTATTGGGATAATCCTTGCGGACTTTCTCCAGCAGCCGAGCGGCTTGTTCGGGTTGCTTCATTTCCAGAAACACGCGCGACGCTTCCAGCAGCGCGACGGCGCTCCATTCGGGATAGTCGTAAGTGAACGGCACCACCAAGAGCGCGTTGGCCGCTTCGGGCAGACGCTTCTGTTCCAGTCGGCAGAGGGCCGATTGGTATTGCGCCTTCGCGGCGATCTCGGCCGCCGTTTCCTTGATGACTTCGTGATAGGCATTGACCGCGTTGTCGAACTGCTTTTGATTCTGCCACGCCCAGCCCACACCGTACCGAGCCTCCTGCCGCCAGACGCTCTGTGGGAAGCGTTGCAGCAGGACTTCGTGAGTCTGGCGGCTTTGATCCCAGTTCGTGCTCAGCGCGTAGGCATGTCCCAGCCGCAGCAACATACGATCGCTGAGACCGGCGATGTTCTGTAACGGGGCTTGGTCGCGGAACGGCAGCAGCAACTCGATCGCCTTGGGCCAAGCCTTCAGTTGCATCTGGCATTCGCCCGCGCGAGCCCGCGCTTCCGGAGCCAGCGGGCTCTTGGCATCCGCCGCCACGGACGCGAACTGCGCAAACGCATTCGCGTGATCGTTCTTCGCAACAAGACAAACGCCGAGTCGCAGATGCAATCGCTCTTCGACATCCGGCGCGGGTTCGAGATTCAGAGCTTCATTCAGCAGCGCGATCGCCGGATCAATCTCTTCGCGCCGGGAGTGCATCTCGGCCAATTCCAACCGAGAGATGATCGCCAGCGGCGAGTCCGATTTCGCCGCGATCACCGCTTTGTACTGATCGCGGCCGAGCTTCTCCGACGGCTGTAACGGGATCGTCGTGATCGGAAACTGCGGAATCTTCGCATTCACGACGCCGACAAAACCGGCCGGTTGTTTCGCGGCTTCTTCTTTTTGCTTCTTGATCGCGTCTTCAACCAGCTTCGCGCGGGCCGCATCGACCTCGACGTCGCCGACCCACTGCGCGCACCACGCGGCTTCATAGAGCATCCGCTGATGAATCTCTGACCCAACCGCTTTCGGACCGAGTGCTCCGGCCTGAGCGATGAAGAACGCGGCGGTCTCGGAGAGTTGCTTGATGCAGTCCGCCACTTGCTGATTGGCGGCGGTGAGTTCTTCCGGCTTGGCGTCTTTCTTGACCAACATCTGTCGCGCGGCGACGAGTTTCGGAGCGAACTCTTCACGGCGACATTGACCGGCTCGCCAAGTGGCGTCGGCCGCTTCGGGACTGGCAGCGTATTTCTGCTTCAAGCTCTCGAACTGCGTGCGAGCTTCGTTGAGCTTCGCAACATCCAGCTTCGCCGGGTCTTTGTAAGCCAACTCCTTGATCGCCAGCGCATGGTGGTAATGCAGCAACGGAGCCCAGGCGGCTCGCGTCGGGTCGGCGGCCAACGCTCCTTCGTAATTACTCCGAGCTTCCTGCAACGCGGCGGCCGCTTCGGTCGGCTTGTTCTGCGCTCGCAGCAGCGTGGCTTGTCGCAGGTACGCGAGCGGCGCGACCGGAGCTTGTTTGAACGGATCGGCTTTGAACCGATTCAGTTCATTGATCGCGCCGTTGACGTCGTTCATCTCGACCATGCAGTTCGCTCGTTCGAGCGACGCGGTCGGAGCAGAAGGACTCGTCGCGTACTGCGCATTAATCCGCTCGAATGCTTGCCGAGCGGTGGTGAGTCGCTCGTTTCGCTCCTTCGGTTCGGCGATCTGCGCGGCGACTCGTTGATAACAGTAGCCGAGCTTCAACAGCGCATCAGGAGTTTGCGGCGCGGTCTTGGCCGGATCGTTCCCTTGCCCGCCGACAAAATTCTCCAGCGACTTGATCGCCGAAGAGAGCACTTCCAGTTGCCGGCCAGCCGCAATCGCGTCGCTCGTGTCGGTGGGCATCGCGCGGAGCAAACAATCGGCGATGTAATACGGCACGACCGCCAACTCGCCCGATTGATCCGCTTGCGGGACCGCGGTCAGCGTCTTCAGCGCGGCCGGGTAATCACCGAGCCGATACTGACTCAGCCCCAATCGTCCGCGCGACAGCGGGGCATAGACGAACTCCGGATGCTTATCGAGCACGAGTTGATACCGCTTGACGGCCTCGCCGAACCACTTCGGAATCTCCGGGTTCTTGCTGGCCGGGTTGTTCGGTTCGATGGCGGCGGCGCGGACGTAAGCGTTCTCCGCTGAGCGGAACAAGACGGCCGGCAGCAGCGTGCTCTTCGGATAGGTCTGAGCGAACTGCGTGCAGACTTGATCGGACACATCAAACTGAGCCGCGAAGTGCAACGCGGTCGCTCGGCGTTGCAGGAATTGTTCGGCACGATCGGGAGCGTGATTTTCTTTCGTCGCCGTTTCGTAAGTCGCTGCCGCCTGCGGGTACTGCTTGGCCAACTGTTGATAGTCGCCGAGTTCGAGCAACACTTCCGCTCGACGCAGCTTCGCTTCCGGGTCTTGAGCGATCTGCTGATTCGCCTTGTCGGCCGACTGAGTCAAACTGCCGATTGCCGTCGTGAGAGCTTGAGCATACGGTGCTGGCTGAGTCGGATCGGCCGCGCCAAACTGAGCACGTCCCAGCCACAGCAACGCTCGGTCGCTCAATTGCGGATGCGCGGCGAGCGGCTGCAACAACGCGATTGCCGGCGGGAAGGCACGCAACTCGACCTGACACATTCCGGCTCGCAGTTGAGCTTCCGGCAGCAGCGGCGACTGCGGATATTTCTGAGCGAACTCGGTGAAGCGTGTGAGCGCCTCGCCGGTTTTCTTTTGCTCGTACAGCAACACGCCCCAGTAGAAGCTGGCGCGGCTGACGTAGTCGGGGGGCGATTTGATCAACGCTTCCAGCCGAGCCTTTTCGTCTGGCTGATTCACGAATGCCGCTTGGTTTTGCAGAGCCTTCTGCGAATCAATCTTCTGTTTGTCGTAGCCTTTGACGACGGCGTCGTAGAGAGCTGTCGCCTCTTCACGCTCGTCCGCAATGTGATGCACGCGAGCCAGCAGATACCGCGTGTGAACTCCGAACACCGGATCGGCAAACGGCACAAGCTGACTCAGCGAGCGGCCGGCAGAAATAAAATCCTTCAACAAGAAACTGGCGTGGCCGTGCAAATACAACATCTGCGGCCGGTACTTGCTCTTGGCGAGCGTCGCGTCCGCGAGCAGCGGAGTCAGCAGTTCGACGGCCTCTTTGTTCTTCTCAATCCGCAGCAGCATCTCGGCCTGATCGCAGCGCGCCCGATTGGCCCATTCCAAATCGACAGCCAACTCATTCGCGGCCGGCGGCGGAGCGGTCTTAGCTTTGGCGAGGAATGACGTGATCGCTTCCTCGAAGCGTTGATTCGCCTGCGCGAATTGGTCCTTCGCCGTGTTGCGATGCTGAGCCGCCTCATTCGGCTTCGCGATCGCCTGAGCCAGCGCGTCGTGCCCCTGACCGCGATAGGCCAACGCGAGGTAGTACAACATCAGCGGCCGGTCGGCAAACTCCTGCGCGCCGACGACTGGGTTGAGCATTTCGATCGCGACTTTGAAGTCTTTCTGCGGCTGCTCCAGGACGCTCAACGCCAAGCCGAACCGAGCCAGCGTGGCGTCCTTTTGGTTGCCGTGCGTCTTCAGGTACTCGCGATACCGTTCGATGGCGACGGGAAATTGCTTCTCGTTGTACGCCTTGTTGGCGGCGTTGATGACCTGCGCCGCCAGCTCCTCCGGCTTGAGCGTCGTGTTCTGGGCTGAGCATGGTGACTCGCGAAGAGCCGCTCCGATCAGCGCGAGTCCTAGAAGAACAATTCGACAACCGCGTACGGACCAAGCCGATCGAATACAACGCATCACAAGTCTCCGAGGCTGAAGTGGATCGCGTCAAAGCATCGGCCGAAAGTATGGGAAGGCCGGATTCGCAACGTCAATCAACGGCTCGATGCCGGTGATTGTTGTACGAACGAGCGAGGACGATATGTTGCGTGTCGAAGTCGCGTCATTCAGACCTCTGTGCCCCGTCGCGCCTCTGTGGTGTCCTCCTTCAATTTTGGAGAAGACAAGACACCACAGAGACACGACGGGGCACAGAGGAGGACCAGGAATTCCGATCGCAGGAGACTCGTGATGCAGCGGAGGAGATTGGCCATTAGAGGTGTCATCGTGCTGATGGTGGCGCTGCTGGTGACTCACCAAGCGATCGCGTTCATCCAAAAGCTATTCCCTTTGCAGGAGTTCATCGACGACAGCGACTTCCTCTTCACAGCCAAGGTCGAAAAGGTCGATCCCAACAAACCCTCCGCCGTGCTGGTGCTGGGCGAACATCTCAAAGGCAAAGCGCCGTTCGCTCGCATCCCCATCAATCTGACCGGCGACAAGCAGAAGCACACTCCGCAACTGCTGAAGCGCATCGCGGCGGACCTGCCACTGGTGGTCGGCGTCAAAAAACTGGAGAACGGCAAATTCATGATGCTGGCCTTCACGAACGGGACGTGGTTCCAAGTGCTCGGCCAAACCGACGGCGACCAAACGCGCTGGGCGTTTACTCATTGCGAGATCTACCTGCGGCGCACCTTCAAAGGGACGACTGCCGAGTTGCAGCAGATTGTGTCCGACGTTCTCGCCAAGAAAGCCAAGGCACCCGTTCCGAATCCCAAAGAGCCCCCCGGTTTCGGCCCACCCATCGAACCACCCGCGGACGCCAAGCGCCAGGGCTAATCAAAGCATCGAAGGTGAATCAGCGACAAGAACGACTGTGCTCTCGGAACGACCTCGCGTGATCCGCATCGATTTGGCAATCGCATGAGGCGAACTGGGCAGGAGAGATGTCGTGGACTCGGCGCTCGCTAAACCTTCAGCTTCGTGATACCAATTCAAGTCGATTGCTGCCTGAATCGCTGGTCGATTTCGAGTTAAGGGGTGCGACAATGAAGAGTTCGCGGACGATGATCTGGATCGGTCTCTGCCTCTGTTCTTGGGCGGTCTGCGCCCCCGCATCGGCGGCACCGCTCGATCTGGCGATCAAGGCGGACGTTGTCGACGAGGCGGCGACGCAGATGTGGCGAGACGGTGAAGTCGTTCCCGATGCCGTGAATCAACTTCAATCGGTGCTCGGCGTGACAAACGTGGTGCCGAACTACATCGGTTGGAATGCTGGCCGAGTCACTCAAGAAGGAATGCCTTCGGAGTTCGTGTATCGAGTCGCCTTCAAACGGCCAGTCGCGATCGGTTCGATCTTTTTGACCGGCACGATGCGCGAGTTGTTCGTGCTCAAGCCGGATGCCGCGGCACCGGGCGATCCGAAGGATGCGAAGCAATGGGTGAAGCTGGAACCGCTGTCGCGACAGTCGGCGGGAGTGCTCTTCACGCTGCCGCCGAAGACCGAAACGCGGGCGATCTTGTTGCTCGAGAAACGGGAGTCGGGGAACTCGGCGGTGCATCTGCTGCGGCTCTTCAAAGAGCGATTGCACAACCTCGTGCCGTCCGGGTTCGCGTATGCCGATCGCGAATACACGCCGCCGAATACGAAGAATACTTACGCCGCCAGCCGGCTCGTCACGGGGATCGGCGAATGGCGGAATGCGGGGAAGAACAACAACGGATTCGTCGCGTCACCGCCGATCACGGATATCAATCCCGCGTGGTTCGTGATGTCGTGGGAACAACCGCAGACGCTCAGCGGCATCTGGCTGCGTGATAATTTTGCGACGTATGAATTGCAGACGTTTGTCGGCGACGACTCGGTCAACCCGCGCGCGGGAACTGCGAAAGAATGGAAGAAGGTTGCCGATCTCACCGAGCAGCGCAGCGGCGGCCGCTGGATTCAGTTCACGAAGCCGCTTACGACGCGCGGCCTGAAATGGCTCGTCACAAAGACCGAGCGGCCGACCAACATTCCGTATGGCAGCGACGGCGGGCCGCAAGTGGCCGAGATCGCCGGGTTGCATGTCTTCACCGACGTGGGGCACGTTTCCAACGTGCCTGGCACAGAGCACGTTGGAAACGTACTCCACGAAAAGCCGCCGAAGTTGATCACCTTTGATGTCCCGGCGTCGCAGAGCGACAAGGACCGAATCGTCACGATGGTCATCGACGGGCCGGAAGGGCGGCGCGTGAAGAATTTGATTGCGCGCGAAAACTTCAAATCGGGGAAGCATGAAGCCGGCTGGAATCTGAAGGACGAAAGCGGTGCGCTGATTCCGCCGGGCAAATACTCGTGGAAGGCGATCAGTCATGAGCCGTTGCGATTGAACTACGAAACGACGGTGTATCCCAACACGCTGATGCACGCGCCGGAGAACTCGCCGTGGCTCAACGGACATCACGATTCGGGAGGCTGGCTGGCGGATCACACGCCGCCGGTCGGTTGTTGCACGGTCGGCGATCGAGTCTTCCTCTCGGCGTATGTCGCGGAGAGCGGCGTGTCGTTGATCGAGTGCGATCTGCAAGGTCGCAAGAAGTGGGGACATCATTCGTTCGCCGCTTGGACGGGGCCGAGGTATCTCGCCAGCGACAACAAATCGGTCTTCGTCGGCGCACAGATTCTGAACACGACGACCGACGCTGTGTGGACCGTCGACATCGACTCGAAAGAGGTCAAACCGTTTCTGTCGCTGACGCCGACGGCGACTCGCAAGCGCGGACTCGAAGGGATCGCCGCGAAGCCGGGTGAGTTGGCGTTGTCGATACAAGCGAAAGAGAACTGGCTGGCGAACGCCGCCGCCGCCGAGGACGCCGATCCCACAAGCTGCTTGCCGTTGTACGGAGCGAAACGTCCGCCGCGCGCCGCTTACGAACTGGTCCCCGATCCGCGCGGTGATTTCCTGCGACTGTTCCGGTTGATTCAGCATCCGTCGGGGGGCGAGACACAGTTCTCGCTGACGTACCTGCAATCGCCGAAGGGACGCGGTTCGAAACAACACATCGTGCTGGCGTTCAACAAACCGATCGCGATCGGCAGCGTCGCCTTTCCCGTGCCGCAGACCGAGGAGTACCGCGTGCGGCTCAGCGTGCTGAAGCCGACCGGGAAATATCCGCCGAACCCGGATAAAGACGCCGATTGGCAAGCGTTCGATGAGCACGGCTCGCAACCGTGGGATGTGATCCCCGCGCCGCCGAACACGCTGACTCGCGCGCTGCGAGTCACCTTCGCGAAAGGGGCCGCCGCCGAGAACGATGCGGTCGCGAAGTTGCTCGATGGCGAGAAGGAAGACGACCCGCTCGGCGATGGCCCGAAGGGGACGTCACCGACGGAGGGGAAAGGGAACTCGGACGAATTGAAAAAGCTCGCCGGTTTGACCGACGACAAGAACGGCTGGCTCGGACGGCTCGAAGGTCTGAAGCTGCTGCGACGCCGCTTTGTCAGCCAGTTGCCGAAAGCGACCATCCGAGTGAACTCCGGCGAGGTCAACGAACTCGGCGAATGGGACGCGCAGCGCGATCGTCCACTGACCGAATCCGATCCCGGCATCTTCGTGATGCAATGGGATGAACCGGTCTCACTGCGCGGGCTGGCGATCAAAGAGATCGACGGGCAGCTCACGAAGGTGGATGTGCTGGATGCCGACCGTTCGGAGTCAAAGGATGAAATCGACATCGCCACGCGCGCCGGTTGGACGGAAGTCGCGACTTACGAGCAACAACGTCGCGACGTCGCGAACGGCTTCGGCGGTTTAGGAGTGATCAACCCGCAGTCTCGATACGTCGACGGCTATGTGGACTTCGGCCGCGAGATCAAGACGCGCGCCGTGCGGTTGCGAGTCGTCGCGCAATGGAAGGACAACGGACAATCGGCGTGTCTGGGAGTCCGCATCGATCGCGGTGGCGGACAGCTCGATGCAAAGCGGTGTCATGTTTACGGAGTCGCGCCGGTCAGTTATGTCGGCGGCGAACCGCCGGTCGATTCGGCGGTGAATGATCGGATCGAAATCTATTCGGCAACTGACGCGAAGCTGCTCCGCGAAGTGCCGATCGCTCAGCCGAAAGAGATTGCTTATTCGCCAGACGGGAAGCTGTGGGCGATCAGTGGCAAGTCGGTCGTCGCCATCGGGAACGAGAAATCGGCGAACGCGATCAGCGATCTCATCATGCCGACCGATCTCGCGTTTGATCGGCACGGGAAGTTGTACGTCTTCGACAATGCTCCGGAACGGCATCACGTCCGCGTGTACGACGCGAGCAGCGGCAAGCTCTTGCGAACGATCGGCACCGACGGCGGATTCAAGCCGGGGGCGTGGGACGCGACGCGGATGGGAGACGTCACCGCGATCGGCGTCGATCAGGAAGATCAGTTGTGGGTCGTCGAGAATCAGTACTGGCCGAAGCGCGTCTCCGTCTGGTCGATCGACGGGACGTTCAAAAAGGAACTGCTCGGCAACACGGCGTATGGGGGCGGCGGAGTGATCGACCCGGAAGACAAGTCGCGGTTGTTTTACGGCTCGCTCGAATTCGAGATCGACTGGAAAACGCGCGAGTCGCGTCTGAAGAACCTCACGACGCTGGATGGATTCAACGCGGGCGAAGTGCCGATCCGCACGAACGGGCGAATGTACGTCGTCACGCGGCCGCTGTTCTCCGAGCGGTCGGTCGGGATCGTATACCTCTATGAAACGGACCGACTGAAACTGGCGGCGGCGATTGGGTTGGCGATCGACTTCGATCCGCTGAAGAAGCCGGAGATCTTGTCGAAGCTCGGCGCGCCGGACCTCACGAAGAAATGTTTTGCCTGGACCGATCGGTCGGGGGACGGCGAAGTCCAACCGAAAGAGGTGCGGCTGTTCGATCGTCCGAAGCACGTGCATGGCGTGTCGCTGTTCAATCGCGATCTGTCGGCTCAACAGCAGTCGTTCCGCTACACGGTCAAAGAGTTCTTGCCCAGCGGCGTGCCGGTGTATGAGGTCGAGGATTTGCTGACTCGCGCGCCGCGCGATTTGGCGGCGGTCGCTCAGCGGCGGCTTGATCCCGGCTTCGCGTCGCGGAATTTGGTCCGCTTCAACAACGGCAATTTCTTCCGACTCGGCGATGAACCGTGGGTGCCGGAAGCCGCGCTGCGACCGGATGGGACGCCCGCTTGGACGTACCCGTCGGAAGGGGCGAGCGTGCAGGCGCTCACGTCGTGCGGGCCATATCATCCGGGGCAAGTCGTCTCCGAGTTCGGCATCATCGGGCACGAGACCGCTCACGCCGGAGACCTCGGCGAGTTCGTCGTGCTGCACGCGAATCACGGAGCGTGGGGAATCTGGACCGCCGACGGAATGCTCGTCGGGCCGATCTTCAAAGACTTGCGAACGGGGGCGCGCAGTTGGTCCATGAAAGAGCACGCTCGCGGCCAGTCGCTGGATGAACTGACGGCGGGGCAAGAACACTTCGCGGGCTACTTCTGCCGCACGAAGGACAACAAGTACTACGTCGTCGCCGGCCACAATCACGTCAGCATCGCAGAGGTGCTGGGTCTCGAAACCGCGCGGCGGCAATCGGGCGAGTTCGAAATCACGTCGTCCGACTTGCTCGAAGCCGAACGCTGGGAACAGCAACAACAGCGGCACGAAGTCTTCGCTCGCGCGCCGGTCATCGACTGCTACCGCGTGAAGGAGCCGCCGGTCATCGACGGCAAACTGAGCGAATGGAAAACACCCGACGCGCAGATGGGAACCGACGCCGATTTCCACATCGCTTACGACGACCAAACGCTGTACGTCGCGTATGCCGTCCGCGGACTCGGCCCGCTGAAGAACTCCGGCCGCGAATTCGACCGCCTCTTCAAGACCGGAGCATCGGTCGATCTGCAATTTGGCATCGACCCCGATGCTGAGGAAACTCGGCAAGCTCCCGTCGCCGGCGACAAGCGATTGCTGATGACGCTGGCAAAGCTCAGCGCCGCGGCAGGTAGCAGAACTCGTGAGAGTTCGGACCGAAGTCTCACGACTTCGGCTACGAAAGCCGATCAACCGAAACCGATCGCCGTGCTGTTCGATGCGCTCGTCCCCGGCACTCCCGAAGACAAACGCTGGCGAGTCGTCTCACCCGTGGCCGAAGTCTTCTTCGATCGAGTCGCTCGCGTGGACGGAATCAAACTCGCCGCCGAGAACCTCGACAGCGGTTACAACCTGGAAGCCGCGATCCCGCTGAAGTCACTGGGACTCAACCCCGCGCCGAACCTGCGGCTCAAGTTCGACTGGGGAGTGCTCAGCACCGACCAAGACGGCAACGTCGTCCTCCGCCGCCGCTACTGGTCCAATCAAGCCACCGGCATCGTCGCCGACGCTCCGTCCGAAGCACGACTCACTCCGCACCTCTGGGGCCACATCCGCTTCCACGGCGATCGGAGTTCGGCGGAGGACAAACTTAAAGACTTGGAACAAATCGCCGGCTCGACCAAGAAGTCCGGCAAAGACGTGAAGAAAGATGTCACGGACATCTTGGACGATCTCGATGACAAGCCGGTTAAGAAGAAATGAGCGGCGTGCGGTTGCTTCAGGTAATGATCTCGGTGATCGGCTAACGGCGATCCATGCCGATGCGTTTGCAGCCGGGATGTAGCGAAGAACTGCGTCAGGAACCAAAGAAAGGCAATTCATCGCGAATTGGTTCCAGACCTCTTTGTCTTATCCCCGGTGGATCTTCACGCTCTGCGAGATCTACTTGCGGCGCACCCTTCAAAGGAACCACCACCGAGTTGCAGCAGACCGTGTCTGACGTCCTCGCCGGCAAAGCCAAGTCACCCGCTCCGAATCCCAAAGAGCCTCCCGGCTTCGGCCCACCCATCGAGCCACCCGCGGACGCCAAGAAACCGGGTTGATCGAAACTCCGCTGGACGATCGAGTCGTTTTACATGCGAGCCTGACGCTCCAAAGATCATCGACACGCCTCGAAAGGCGAGGCAGGTTGAAAACCTGCCCCACGTTGGACCAGTTAACCACGTTGGACCAGTTAAGGTGTGGCATTTGGCTCGGCGGTTTTATACTCGTGCCTTGATGTCACGGTCGCCTACGGAAAACCGGGCAGTCCGAGCTTCAAGGAACCGCAATGTCGAGTACACCGACACCACGCTCTGAACCGTTGCCGCCTGAGCCTGGCGTTCCGGCCGAGCCGCAAGCTTCGGCGGGTTTGATCAAGTCGATGTCTGACACTTCGAGCGATGACCTGTCGGTGCGTGGCACCTCGCCCGCGCGGGAGCCGGCGGTTCCGGCACCGAACGGGGCGACTCGCGGCAAAGCCAAATCTCATCGCGCGTCGCCGCCGTTGCCGGAGTCGTTTGGCGCTGGGCGTTATCGCGTTGAAAGATTGTTGGGCCGTGGCGGGATGGGAGCGGTTTATTTCGCGACCGATACGCGCTTGAATCGGCCGGTGGCGGTGAAAGTTCCGAAGCTGGACGACCTCGCGCCGGAGTTGGCCGAGAAAGCGTTGCGTCGTTTTCAGCGAGAGGTTCAAGCGGCGGCGGCGTTGGCTCATCCGTATGTGTGTCATGTTTATGACGTGGGTGACGACGACGGCGTGCCGTTCTTGGCGATGGAGTTCATCGACGGCCAGCCGTTGTCGGAGCAAATGCAGCGACCGTGGCCGCTGCGGTCGGCGGCGGAATTGATCGCCAAGGTGGCGGAGGGGATCGCGGCCGCGCATGCCAAGGGGATTGTGCATCGCGATCTGAAGCCGGCCAACATCATGCTCGACGCGCGGGGCGAGCCGAAAGTCATGGACTTCGGTTTGGCCAAGCGGGTGGATGATGACAAGTTGACGCGCACGGGCGCGATGCTCGGCACGCCGCAGTACATGCCCAAGGAGCAAGTGCTGGGTGAGTCTCACAAGATCGGCCCGTGGACCGACGTGTACAGCCTGGGGGTCATTCTTTACGAACTGCTGACCGCGCGCTTGCCCTTCGACGGCCACACGGTTCCGCAACTGCTCGGCCGACTGCTGAGCACCGAGGCGATCAAGCCGCGCGACATTCGTCCCGACATCGACCTCGCGCTGGAAGCGATCTGCCTGCGCGGCATCGGCAAAGAGATCGCCCACCGCTACGCCAGCATGACCGAGTTCTCCGCCGCACTCCGCGCGTATCTCGGAGGGACAGAGTCCACTTCACCGCCCATCGTTTCCCCCGCATCGCCTCCTGTTATCGCAATGGAGAGGGCAGCAGTGAGGGGAAACGCTAAACTGACGCCAACCGTGGCCGACGCGCGCGAGCCGGCCGCTCCAAAAATCCCACCTCCTGTCACCGTTGCCCCCAACTGTCCGTGGTGCGCCCAACCACTCGGGACAGTGTGGGCGATCGAATCTCGACGTGCCGAGCCGATGGAATGCGGTAACTGCCGCAATGTCTGGGTTCTCTCCGACGATGGCACCAAATGGAACCAAGTGCCGAAATGCGCAGAAGCTGACACGCCTTCCCCCGCTGATTTTGTTCCGATGACAAAACTTCCTGCCGCCGACCTGGCTTCGGCAGTGGACGATGTTCGGTCGAGCGATTTGCACGATCCTCCCGTGCCGTCGTCAACTCAATTCCATTCGCCGACGCTGCCGACTGTGTCCCGGAGAACGCTGTCACGCCGCCAATGGATCGGTGTTAACGTTGCAGCGTTGTTGCTTATGACCGCGACGATGGCAGTGGTGTTTCATCGGGGCAGCAATTCTCGGAATGAGGCCAAATTCACCGACATGCAGTCCTTTGTCGTCGCCAATTCGGAAAGCATCGCCACAGTCCCCGATCGCCCTCCTCAACCGGCACTTTCATCGACGGACAACTCAAACCCGCCGACACCGCCGCCGTTCGATGAAGCCACGTTGACCAAGCTCATCGCGAACCTGTCAGAAGGATCGGAGCGCGACCGTGTCCGCGCAGCGCGAGAGATCGGACGATTCGGCGCACAATCTGAACCGGCCGTTCCCGCACTCATCGAGATGCTGACGAAATGCGGAGCAAAGTGGGAACTCGGCAGAGCCGCCGCCGAAGCCTTGGGCGACATCGGACCATCCGCCAAGGCCGCGACGACTGGACTGATAGCAGCCGTTACACACGTCGATGCCGGGATTCAAGAAAGTGCGGCAGTGGCTCTGCAAAGAATCCTGGACCGTGATTTTGCGACACTGATCAACGCCTTACTCGCAAAAACTGCAGGGGACGACACCTTCGGATTTGATTCTTTAACAGTGCTTGAGACTGATCTTGCATTGATCGCAGTGTTGAAAGATGCGGGCTTGGATGTCGGAAATCGTGCTGCATTGGCGCTTAAAAATATTGACGTCGTAGCTGTTCCCGCCCTGATCATGGCGTTGAAAGACCCGAACAAGGACGTCCGAAGCGAGGCTGCATCAGCGCTGAAACAAATCGCCAACTTTCCTCGCTTCCGATGGTACTATGGTCATGGTTATTTCTATCGCGAGGAGCGCCGTGCGTCGTCGTTGGGAAAAACCGGTCACGTCCCTTTCCTGATCGCGGCGTTGAAAGACGCGGACAAGCATGTCCAACGCGCTGCTGTGTACGCACTGTGGTTTATGGGACCTGATTCCCGAGAGGCTGTCCCCACCCTGATCACAGCGTTGAATGACAAAGAAGCGGACGAAGATTTCCGAAGTCGTGCTGCGTCTGCGCTGGGCGGAATTGGACCTGATGCCCGAGGGGCCGTTCCTGCCCTGATTGCGGCGTTGAAAGACGTAAACGAGAACGTCCGAATGAATTCTGCGAACGCGCTGGGCCGAATTGGACCAGCGGCAAAGACCGCGATCCCTGCGCTTGAGGAGTGTCTTCAAGGAACGGAGGCTGGCTCGCCCCAAACCATCATCTGGAATGCAATCAGCCAGATTAAAAACTCCCAGTAGACCCGTTTCGGCGGAAGCGATTTCTTTTGAGTCGCGCATCTTCGTCGAGATCCCATATCCACTCGCCCGTTGAGTCGTGGAGCGAAATCTTAGTGCTCATTGAATTGGTCGCTCCGAGGTCATGCTCATGCCATCCCCGTTTCCAGGAATGGATCCCTTCTTGGAGGCTGCGGAATTCTTTCTGAGCCTGCACGCGAAGCTGATCATCTACCTCGAAGAGGCTCTGCAACCGCTGCTGCCCGAACCGTACTTTGCTCAGACCGGCGAACGGACTTGGATTGAGGTCGCTCAGCGAGACATCGAACCGGACCTCAACGTGGCGACACCTCGCTGAAGCAAGAGTTTTTCGTCGTGGTCTGTGACGCTGCGTGGTATGCTGCTGCCACAGAAACCATTTGGGAACCTCAATCGTTTCAGGCGGCAAAGCCTGATGCAGACGATGAATGAACTGTGAAATTCTGTTTGTCGAGAGAGCCTTCACGCCTCAGAAGTTTTCAGGGGATGCCCATGTCGCAAATGATTGTTGACCTGCCGGATGCCGTGAGCGAATCCGAGGCGAAATTATTGTTGGCGGCACGGCTCTTCGAGATCGGCCGGCTGTCGTCCGGTCAGGCGGCCGCAGTCGCGGGCTATTCCAAACGCACGTTCTTGGAACTGCTCGGCAAACTCGGCGTCCCCGTGTTCGATTATCAAGCCGATGAGTTGACGGAAGACCTGCGCCATGTCTGATCCCGTCACGGTCTCCAACAGCAGTTGCCTGATTGCCCTCGAAGCCATTGATCAGCTTGAGTTGCTTCAGCAACTCTACGGAACCATCACCATTCCATCGGCCGTCGCCACCGAGTTTGGCGCATCCTTGCCGACGTGGTTCGATATTCAACCCGTCCAAAACACGGCGATGGTGAAATCTCTCCAACTCCAGCTCGGTCCCGGCGAGTCCGAAGCGATCGCGCTCACGAGCGAACGCTCAGCCGCTCGCCTCATTCTCGACGACAAGAAAGCTCGCCGCATCGCCCGCCAACTGAACCTGCCCGTCACAGGGACCGTTGCTCTCTGCATCTCCGCCAAACAATGCGGCCTCATCCCCAAATTGAGCGACGTTTTCGACCAACTCATCGCCACGGGCTTCTTTCTGGCTGACGCTCTGGCTGAAGCGGCCCTTCGCCAAGCCGGGGAGTAACGTGACGGAATGATGACGATCGGCGTGACGAGCAGCCGGCAGTTCTCCAACGAGATGGCGTCGCACCGCCGCTGTGGTAAGCTTTTGCGGACAAACAAACGGTGACGCCGTTCCGTGAGCCAGTCAGATGCCTTACTACGAATTCCTGTGGACCGACGAGATCATCGACCACTTGGCGGACCATGACGTCACTCCTGACGATTTTGAAGACGTTGTCAGCGATCCCGAAGCGACCGATATCAGCGAAGGCAGCGGGGCGGAATGCGCCTTCGGAGAAACCGCCGACGGCCGGTTCATTTTTTGTGCGTATGACGTGTTGGATGACGGAATCACGTTGATTCCGCGCACGGCTTACGAAGTTCGCCGCAAACGTGAGAGGTAAGCCATGAGCATGACCAGCGAGCGAGGCGGCATCAGCCCCCGTGCGAATGCCGCGATTTCACCGGAGCGAATGGACGAGATCCGTGGCTCGTGGGAACACGATGACCCAAACGCCGCCGCCGAACAGTTTGAGCGATTGCAAGAGGCCGCCGCCGAACCATCCATCAGCGGACAACTGCGGCGAGCGATTCATGCCAGCGGTCGAGCGGTCAGTCACCTCGCGCGATCCGTCGGTATTGAGCCCCGGCATCTGAGTGAGTGGCTGCAAGGCCAACGCAACCTGCGCTCCGACATCCTCGACCGTATCGGCTTGGCGATCGAGGCCACCGTCACTGTCACCGTCGCTCCGCGCGAGATCATTCGCAAGACCGCTGCCCAGGCCCAAAGCACTTAATTACGCCGCGCGAACCAAGGGGATCATCCGGGGGCAGCCGGTACGCATCGCCGTGATGCTCACTTCGTCGCCGCGCTCCTCAACAGCGCGTCGCGAAATTCCGCGCACGAATGGAATCGCGCGGCCGGATCACGCGACAACGCTTGGTGAATGATCGTGGCCAACGAGTCGGGAATATCGGCTCGGCGTTGCTGCACCGGGATCGGCGTGGCGGTCAGGATCATCTGGAGTTGTTGGCCGAGTTCTTTCGGCAGGTCGTGAATGAAACTCCGAGTCAGCAGGTGGTACAGCGTCGCGGCGGCCGAGTATTGGTCGGACACCGGCTGGCAGTCTCGAAAGGCCGTGATCTGTTCGGGAGCGACATAGCCCATCGAGCCGCCGAAAGAGCCGGTCAACGTCAGGCCGCTCAGCTTCGAGGCTTGATAGACGCGAGCCAATCCGAAATCGGACAGCTTGACGACCTCTCGCCCGTCACGCTCCAACACCAGCACGTTCGAGGGCTTCACGTCTCGATGCACAAAGCCCCGGTCGTGAGCGGCCTGCAACGCCTCCAATAATTGGCAGCTCAAATCGACGCAGGCCGAGATCGAAAACGGCTGTGGAGACGCTTCCAAGCGCTGGCTCAGATCCATCGCGGGGATGAACTCCATCGCAAAGTACAGGAAACCGTTCGCCTCGCCGATGTCCTCGCAACGGACAATGTGCGGGTGATCGAGCTGCCGCAGGATGTCCGCTTCACGGAGGAAGCGGCGCAATTCCGAAGGATCGTCGCGCCGGCTGGGAATGATCGTCTTGAGCGCGACGACTTGGCCATCCGCTTCACGTGCCGCTCGATAGACAACTCCCATCGCCCCACGACCGATTTCATCGACGAGGCAATAACCCGGAATCGGCTGCTCGCGCCGCGCGATCAAGTCGCGGAAGTTGTCCGGCAACAATTCAGTGTGCGAGGCTCGCACGTTGAGCGCAGCGGCATCCGGCCGCAGTTCGTCCTGAGTCAAACCGCTCAGTGACCGTTGGGTGGTTGCATCCGCAACGGACTTCGTCACCGGTGCTGCCGATGGCTGCACGCTGACTCGCAACTGCGAGCGGCCACCGTGAATCAGATCGCCATCGTGCAGCGTCGTCGCGACGACCACTCGCTCGCCATTCACAAACGTGCCGTTGCGACTGGCCAAGTCAACCAGGCGACAATCCGGCGGGTTGATCTCCACCAGAAAATGCAGCCGCGAGAAATACTGATCTTTGAGCGGCAACCGAAACTGCGCCCGCTTCGATCGCCCGACGATGAAACTGTCATGCTCAGCGAACTCATAGGTCGTGCCCACATGCGGTCCAGCAGTGACAGTCAACACAACCTTCATTGGCCAGCGCTCCCGGTGATTCCTCGTCAAGCAATGTAGAGCGATCAAGGCGAAAGAAAAACTGTTGTGGCCCTGTTGTGGCCGGTCTCCTGACCGAGTCACCCGGTCCGACCGAAGGTCTCCACGAACGGCCAAGAAGCGTTGAAGTCGAAATCATTCTGCCGTTCGCATGAGGAGACCTTCGGTCAACGCACAGTGGCTCGGT
>CAMDPX010000106.1 GCA_945905295.1 Planctomyces sp. SH-PL62
GGGAGTCTTTTTCAGGTCGGACAAACGGTCATTGTATGTCCAACGGCGAAAAGTTGGCGAAGGACACGACGCCGACCTGAAAAAGACTCCCGACCCCTTAACCAAAACCGTGAGGTCGCACCGAACATGGAACACCTCTGCAAACCTTGGGAGCATCGACTGTCGCGCCGCGCGTGGCTCGGCGGGATGTCCGCCGCCGGGGCTGCTGCCGCGAGCGGTTTGCCGTTCGACCCAGTGTTTGGCGAAGAGTTAGCCAAGCAGAAGAAGCAGGTTTTGTTCGTCTGGATCGACGGGGGAATGAGTCAATATGAGAGTTGGGATCCAAAAACCAACTCGCAATTCGGCGGCCCGTTTCGCTCGATTCAAACGTCGGTCCCCGGCATTCAACTCTGCGAATTGATGCCGCGATCGGCGAAGATCATGCAGCATCTCTGCGTCGTGCGCGGAATGTGTACTCAGGACAATTCGCACTCGGCTGGCGTGCCGCGTATCCAGCGTGGCGATCCGAAGAACCGGGGCGTGACTTATCCGTTCTTCGGCTCGTCCGTCGCGAAGCTGGTTGGCAATCAAGGGACCGGGCTGCCGGCGTATGTCTCGATCAAGCCAGGCAGCGGCGGGTTCATCTACCAAGACGCTGGCTTTCTCGGCCCGCAGTACGGCGCAGTCGCGTTCGGAGACGGAAAGCCCCCGGAGAACATGACTCGGCCGGAGTCCGTCACCGAAGCGGATGAAGAGTTGCGACAGACATTGCGAGCCAAAGCGGACGAACGCTATCGCTTGAGACGTCGGCCGGGTGCGGCGGAAGCGAACGGGTATGTCTTCGAGTCGGCTCGTGAGTTGATGCGACGGCAATCGCTGTTCGACTTGTCGACGGTCGAGGCTCGCGACCGTGAGCGATACGGCGATCATGAATTCGGCCGGCATATGCTGGTCGCTCGGCGGATGCTGGAAGTCGGTGTGACCTTCGTCAAAGTCACCAGCTACGGCTGGGATACTCATGGAGACAACTTCAACGGCCACGCATCGCTCATGCCGCGCTACGATCAGGCGTTCGCGTCGATGATCGAAGACCTGCAAGAGCGCGGAATGCTCGACAACGTGCTGGTCATCACGATGTCCGAGTTCGGCCGCACGCCGCGCATCAACGGACATATCGGCCGCGATCACTTCCCGGAAGCGTGGTCGCTGGCGATGTCTGGTCGAGGCGTAAAGCGCGGATTGACCGTCGGCAAAACGAACGCGAAAGGGACCGCCGTCGAAGGGGACGCTTACGACATCGGTCACATGTTTCACACCTGGTTCGCGGCGCTGGGGATCGACTCGGCCAAAACGCAGTTCGATAACCACGGCCAGCCGTTACCGATCGCTCACGACGAAATGCTCGCCGTGAAGGAGGTACTGGCATGACACCCGAACTCAAAGCCAAGTTCACGCCGAAGGCTGCCAAGAAACCGCTCGATATGCCGCAGCAGTTTGTCTCGGCCTGCTTTAGCCCGACCGGCGTGTTTCTGCTGGCTGGCAGCATGGAAGGGCAAGTCGGTCGTTGGAGCGTCGTGCCTGATAAGCCGGAACCGGAACTCGCTGAGAAGTCGCCGCTGACTGGCCTCACTGCTTGGGTTAGCACCTGCGCGTGCCTGCCCGATGGGAAGCTGGCGGTCGCGGCCGATTCGTTCGGCAATCTCGCCTGCTGGTCGTACTGCGATGACGCGGCCGAGCCGGTTTGGAAAGTTGAAAATGCTCACGACGGTTGGATTCGCTGCGTGATCGTGTCACCCGACGGCCAGAAGATCGCGACCTGCGGTCGTGACGGCCGAATCGTGTTCTGGTCCACGGACGGCAAGAAACAGTCCGAGATCCAAGTCGGCGGCGACCTGTCGATCATGCGCTTCGCACCGGACGGGAAATCGCTCTTCGTGGGAACGCTCGGCACGAAAGTGTCCCAGTGGGAACTGGCCGGCTCGACGAAAGTCCGCGAGTTCGATGCCGGTTTGCTATTCAAACCAAATCGACTGCAAGACGTCGGCGGCGTGCAGTCGATGGCCGTCAGCGCAGATGGTTCGCTGTTGCTGGTTGGAGGCACACAACCAGAGAACGGCGGCAACGTCCAAGGTAAGCCGACGCTGTTGGTCTTCGATATCGCGACCGGTGAGCAAAAGAAGAAAGCGGAACTCGGTGCCGGAGGCGACGTCTATGTCACCGATCTCGAATGGCATCCGGAGGGCTGCTGGCTCATCACCACCAGCGGCAATCCCGGCCAAGGGAAGTTCATTTGCTGGCGAGTCGAGGACGAACAGCCGCTCTCCGAAACGAAGCTCTCGAATTGTCATGCGGTGCGACAACATCCGTCCGGCAAATGGCTCGCGCTGCTGACGACCAACGCCAATAGTAACGGCAATGGCAAAGTGGTCGACAAGAACGGTGAATATCGTGGCAACTCGTCGCCGCTCGTTGTGATGGTCTTTCCCGCGTGATGAAACCTACTCGTGAAGACATCTGTCCGGCCGAACGCCGTCAGCCGAATGCCGATGGCCGTGATACCGTTTTCGTCCATAGAAAAACGGTATCACGGCAAACGGCTGACGGCTTTCAGCCATCGGCCGGAAAGTCGGAGCGGGGACTTCTTGGAACTGTGGAACGATGCTGAACCTCACTGACTCGAATCGGCTTCGCGAGTTGTCTCGCCGCCACCTGCTGCAAGTCGGTGGCTTGGGGCTGATGGGGCTGTCGTTGCCAAAACTTTTGGCGGCTCGTGAACCGTCGCTGGCTCCGAGAGCAGATCACGCCGTGATCCTGTTTTTGAATGGTGGTCCGTCTCATTTGGACATGTGGGACCAAAAACCGGATGCGGCCGAAGGGATTCGTGGTGAGTTCCAACCGATCCCGACATCTCTGCCCGGATACTTCGTCAGCGATCAAATGCCGAAACTGTCTCGGCACATGCACCGTGCAACGGTGGTCCGTTCGATGCACCACGGAGTCAACAACGCTCACGCGGCCGCCGTGTACGCCGCGATGACCGGCCACGATCGGGGTGAGATCGGCGGCGGCACACGGCCGACCGATTACCCATCGCCGGGCTGTGTCCTCTCGATGGTCCGGCCGCCGGATCGTCCGATCGTTCCGCAAGTCCATCTGCCGTACATCACCGCAGAGGGTGCTGGTGGTCCGCCTCAACCGGGCTTCTTCGCAGGCATCCTCGGCCGCGCTCGCGATCCGTTGTTCGTGCTCCGCGATCCAAACTCGCCGGAGTTCGCCATTCCGGAACTGACGTTGCTCGCCGATGTCTCGACCGAACGACTCGCGCTGAGACGCCGCTTGTTCGAGGTCGTCGATTCCCAACTGCGTGAGCAAGCGGGTGTGAACGCCGCCGACTCGATGACCGGTTTCCAGCAACGAGCACTCCAACTGCTCACGTCCGAAAACACGCAGCGAGCATTTCGACTCTCGGAAGAACCGGACGCCGTTCGCGATAGTTATGGCCGAAACATCTACGGCCAGAGCACGCTGCTCGCGCGACGATTGATCGAAGCGGGCACACGGCTCGTCACGCTGTCATGGGCTCCCGATGCGAACGCGACCTGGGACACGCACGGCAGCAACTTCAAGAAGCTGAAGGGAACGCTGCTGCCGCAACTCGACGCCGCGTGTTCCAGCTTGCTGACCGATCTGTCCGATCGAGGGTTGCTCGACCGCACGATCGTCGCCGTGTTCGGTGACTTCGGCCGCACTCCGAAGATCAACGCCAACGACGCCGGCCGAGACCACTGGAACTACTGCTACAGCCTGATGCTGCTCGGCGGCGGCTTCAAACAAGGTTTGATCTACGGCACCAGCGACAAGACCGGAGCCTTCCCCGCCTCCGATCCACTGATCCCCGGCGACATCGTTTCGACCATGTATCACTGCCTCGGCCTGCGTCACGATCGTGAGATTCACGACGCCACCAACCGACCGTTTCGTCTCGTGCCGACCGGCGACGTGGTCGATGCGCTGTTGGCATGACGATTCGTAGGGCTGGCCTTGCTTGGCTGGAGTGACGTTTGCGAGACGACAGGTTTTCTCTACAAACCGAACGAGACGATGCGAGCCATGTTTCAGGGAGCCGATCAAAATGAGCGTGGTCGAAGCGGCGAAACAACTCTACGAAACCGAGCTGCGACGAAAGCTCGAACCAGATTGCCACGGGAAGTACCTGGCGATTGAGCCGGAGACAAAAGCCTATTTCCTGGGAGACACGTTCATCTCCGTCGCAATGGCGGCACGGGATGCGTGTCACGGAAAGAAAACATTCGTGCTGCGGATTGGTCATGATGCCGCATTTCATATTGGCGGGCTGTCATGATCGGGAAGATGGATGACGAACGCCGAGCGCTCTTGGAGATCGCCATTGCGAACCAGTTTGACGGCGTCCCCATCGTGGTTACGGCATGGATCGACACGGCTTTTGACGGGCATTTGGTTCTGTCTCTGCAATTGATCAAAGACCTTGAGCTTGAGCCATTGGCCGAAACGGAAGCGATCCTCGCCGACGGTTCCAAGGTGGTCCTGGAAACATATCTCAGTTTTCTGGACTGGTTTGGCCGGCGGTTACCGCTTCAGGTCATTGCGAACGACGGCCGGTATCCACTTCTTGGAACCGCGCTGCTCGAAGAGCGGGTTCTCCACATTGATTACAAGCAACGTTGCGTGCGACTCGACTGAAAAGGTGAGCCGGCTCCCGCTGGCCAAATTCGATGTGCCCCCAAGCGATGGATTGCTCCCAGCACATAAAATGGAAACGAAACAAGAACCACACGTTGTCGTTCGTCCGTTGTGGTTAGAGCAGTTTGCTCTCGCGATCATCGTTCTTGTGGTGATTGAACAGCACAGTCGTCTGCCAGAGCTTGGATTCCTGACATTTCTCGTTTCCTTGGCAGTACTCCTGTGGCTCGGGGCCGTTCAATTGGGGCGGCTTGCGAAAATCCAGCGGCGAAAGTTGGTGGCCAGCCAAATCAGTCTGAGGACGATTTGGGGCAGGCTCGCGTTTCCGAGTGCGGTGGCGATTGTGTTGTCGAGTTCTGCGACGCATTGGCCAGCTTCGGTACGCTGTCAACTGAGCAAACCCTGCTTTGACGCTCTCGTCTCAAAAGCGTTTCGTGGCGAAAGACCAGAAGGATTCCCTCGCCGAGTCGGGTTGTATTGGATCGAATCCGTTAAGGATCTCGACTTCAATTACTCGACCAAGCAAGGCACGATCGGTTTTGTCACAGGAGTGAGTCTGATTGATGAATGTGGTCTCTACTTTGATCAAAGCGATCCCAAGTCGTCACACTGGCTGACGACGAGGATTGCACCTCAGTGGTACTTGACCGAATGGTGAGCGGATTCAGCAGGCGGGAGCCTGCCCTACTTTGTCTTCGACACAGGAGCTTCCCATGTCCAACACGCGCCGCGACTTTCTTGAACAATCTTCGACTCTGGCTGCGACGGCTTCGGCCACGTGGCTGTTCGCGTCGGAAGCAAACGCTGACGACAAAGCCAAGAGCGATTCGAATCGGCTGACCGTCGCGGTCATCGGTCCCGGCGGAATGGGGATGGCTCATACGAATCAGCTCGCGACGAACTCGGCCGTGCGAGTGGCTTACGTCTGTGACGTCGATGAGCAGCGAGCAGCTCGCGCGGCGGAAACGATTACGAAGGGGTCGGGGCAGGCTCCGAAGATCGTCAAGGACATGCGGCAAGTGTTTGACGACAAGGACGTCAAAGCCGTGTGGATCGCGACGCCGGATCACTGGCACGCTCCGGCCGCGATCCTGGCGGCGAACGCGGGCAAGCACGTCTATGTCGAGAAGCCTTGCTCACACAATCTGCGTGAAGGGCGGTTGATGATCGAGGCGGCTCGCAAGAACAAAGTCGTCATGCAGGTCGGCACGCAGACTCGCAGCACCGCGCACGCGATCAAGGGGATGGAAAAACTGAAGACCGGCATCATCGGCGAAATCCTGGTCGCGAAGGCGTGGAACAGTCAGCGGCGTGGCACGATCGGCAAACAGAAACCGTCCGAGCCGCCGAAGCATCTCGACTACGACTTGTGGCTGGGGCCGGTGACGTATCGCCCGTATCAGTCGAACTTTCTGCACGGCATTTGGCGCTGGTGGTACGACTTCGGCTGTGGCGACATCGGCAACGACGGCGTGCATGACATCGACGTGGCTCTGTGGGGCTTGGGAATGAAGACGCACCCGAATCGCATCGCCGCGCTCGGCGGAAAGAGTTTCTTCGATGACGACATGCAGCACGCCGACACGCAGTACATCGTTTACGAGTACGCCGCCGCGACCAAGGCCGGCAAACCGAAGCAACTGATCTTCGAGCAACGCATCTGGTCGCCGTACGTCCAAGAAGGATTCGAGAACGGTAACGCCTACTACGGCACCGAAGGGATGATGATCTTCGGCAAGGCCGGGAAGTACGCAATCTACGGCCCGAAGAACAAACTGATCGAAGAATCGAGCGGCGGTGCGCCGGACCTCGCGGCACATCACGCCAACTTCCTGGAGTGCATCCGAACCGGAGCGCGGCCGAACGCCGACATCGAGATCAATCATCTTTCGACGGCGCTGTGTCACCTCGGCAACATCGCCACGCGCGCTGGACGAGTCATCCACTTCGATCCGGCGAAGGAACAGATCGCCGGTGACAGCGAAGCGGCGATGCTGCTGACTCGCGAGTACCGTGATCATTGGGCGAAACCGGTGGGTTAGCCATGCCGTGGGAATTCTATGTGTCGATCGCGCTGATCCCCGGATTCTTCGCAGGGCTGTTGGTGGTCATTGCGAAGCTCAGCGGATGGTCGCGTCTCGCAGAACGATTCTTGGCGGATCGCGAACCGGACGACGGGACATGCTTTCGAGGTCAGTTCTTCCGCATCGGCTGGTGTGACTACAACGGCTGCATGACGATCCGAGTTTGTCCCGACGGACTCTATCTGGCGGTGTGGCCAATCTTCGTGGGTCACCCACCGTTGCTCATTCCCTGGTCTGCGCTTCGGTTGGTGTCGGAGAATCGGGGTCGCTGGTTTTCGTTCGCGTCGATCGAAGTTGCTCCCCCGACGTTCGCACGGCTGCGGTTGCCGCTGCGAGTGATCGAGGCCGGACGCCAGTGGCTGCGGCTTGCCGAACCCTCCGCGTAGGCCCGTTCGAGCTTCAACTTACTCAACGGAAATTCATCGAGCTTCGGTTCGCGAAGTGATTTCCGCTCACATCGCGATGACTTGGCGGACTCTGCCAGCGCAGCCGCCTCTGCCGATTGTGTCTGATTCCGGAATCAGTCAGGTGACTCCAGGGAACATTCGACTTCCGAGGCGTAATCGCGCTCTCCGCGCCAAGGCGGCCACTCATTTTGACCGACCTAATTGGGGGCCGATTGTCTCGTTCAATCGGGCTGTGCCGGGGCTGATGAGTCACCGCCATTGGGAAGGTTTGCCTCACCGGAATCTTCCACCAGGAGTTGCCACCACGATGAAACCGCTTCGATCTTGGACTCAAGTCGGCTTGCTGCTGGCTATCTCGACCTGGACCGCGCTGAATTCGGCGCACTCCGATGACCCGACGCAGCCGGCGGCGCAATCCTCGCGCCCTGCGGCCGTCAGTCCGGACGTCGTCCTCGAAGAAGAACCTAAGGCGGTCGCAGCTTCCGAGGCCCTGTCGCCAGAACCGGAAACCTCGCTGCCGACCACGACCGTGATGCCCCCCACCGGCGAGTCCAGCAACCCCAAGCCGCAGACTCCGATGGATATCGACGCGCAATTCGAGACGCCGATTGAAGTCAACCCGCAGCCCGTGACCACTCCAGCTCAGCCGCGCACGGTGGAAACTCCCAAACCACAACCGGCTCCAGCGCCGGTACCCGTCGTCGCTGAGCCGCCGATCGACCCGCTGCTGAAGCTGGCCAACGAAGCGGTCGAGATCTCCAGCCGCCGCTATCTCACCGCCGATTTGCACACGCCTTGGCAAGTCATTCACGGATTGCTCGCGTACCGGCAGGATTTTCAGCTCAAGACTCAGGATGGTCGCAAGATCAATGCACTGGAATGGGCTGGCAGCGGCGTGACCTTTCGAGGCGAATCGCTGTTCCAGAAAACTCCGTTCGGCGGCCGCGCGCATCCCTTCATTCAAGCCTACTGGTTCGAGGGACACCCGACGCAGTTCATGGCCTACCTGACGATGTGCCGCCTGCCAACCACACATGAATTCAAAACTGCGGGCGGTGAAATCGTCACCGTTCAAGACATCATCAATAACGCCAAGATGGACGTGACTCGCGCGAAAGACGTCGAGATGACTTGGACGCTCTGGGCGCTGGCTCATTATCTGGAACCGTCCACTCAGTGGGTCAACAAGAACGGTGAGCATTGGAGCATGGAGGAATTGGTCCGCCTGGAATTGAGAAACACCATCTACGACGGTCCCTGCGGCGGCACCCACAGCCTGTTCGCGACGGCATATGCTCGCAACGCCTATTTGCAAACCAAGCAGCCACTGCGCGGCACTTGGCTGGAAGCCGATCAAAAAATTCAACGCTTCATCGCCGAGGCCAAGGCGCTGCAAAATCCCGACGGCAGCTTCTCCACCCACTTCTTCAAGGGCCGAGGCACCAGCAACGACTTCAACACGCGCATCACCAGCTCCGGTCACATGATCGAATGGCTGATGGTGGCGCTGCCGCAATCACGCCTGTCCGAACCGTGGATTCAGAACGGTGTGCGTTGCCTGGCTCAAGACCTCATCGACAATCGGCATGTGAACGCCGAGTGCGGCCCGCTCTATCACGCGGTCGATGGCCTGCAGATCTATCGCGAGCGGATGCAGATCGCCGCACGAGTCGCGCAACGCCAATCTGGAGGCGCTTCGACCATTGCGAACGGTTGGAAAGCGGCCCCCAACGGACAATGGTCGCAGCCGAAGACGCTGGTCAGCGGCCGACAAGAAGACTCGAACCGAGCGACCACCGAGATCCAACCCAAAGTCGCGCTGACTCCCAACAAGGTCAGCACTTCGCAGCCCGGTGCGGAGATCGTCGTCCCCAAACGCATCCGTCCCGCCGTCACGGCTCAGCAACCGTCCGACACGGTTCGCCAATAAGCACGGCTGACCGATTTGGTTCCGTGGATTCCCTCAAAGCAAACGGCCGGAGATTTTTTCTCCGGCCGTAAGCATTTCCACGATTGAGCGGACACGCGGACTACATCCATTCCTTGATGACGTGGCCTTCGAGCAATCGAATCGGCCGTCCGTCCGGGCTTTGCACGATCAGGTCCAGCGGCAGGCCGAGCTTCGAGTAAATCGTCGCGGCGATGTCTTCGCTGAGGTATTGCCCCTTGGCGACGGTTCCGCCATCAGCGTCGGTCGCACCGAGCACCGTTCCGCCGGGAACGCCGGCTCCGGCCATGATCGCGAAGCCGGTGTTCGACCAGTGATCGCGGCCGCTGGCGCTGTTGATCTTGGGAGTGCGGCCGAAGTCGGTCAGCCAGCAAACCAGCGTCTTCTGTAACAACCCTTGCTCTTCGAGGTCCGCCAATAGTGCAGGCAACGCCTGATCGACGGGCGGAATCTTGCGATCCTTGAGCGACTTGAAGTTGTCCGCGTGAGTGTCCCAGCCGCCGTCGGTCACGGTCACGAAGCGCACGCCGGACTGCACCAATCTCCGAGCCAGCAAGCAGCTTTGACCAAACTTGTTGCGGCCATAGCGGTCACGCAGTTTCGGGTCTTCGGCCTGCATATCGAACGCCTTCTTCGTTTCCGGCGCGGTGATCATGTTGAGGGCCGTCTTGAAGTGTTCGTCGAGCGCGGCAAAGCGTTCCGGTTGAACGTCGGCCTTCTTCTGCAAGGCATCGACGGTCGCGAGCATCTCGCGGCGGCGATCGACTCGCGCCATCGTGATCCCCTGCGGTGGCGTGATGTCACGCACCGTGAAATTCTCTTGGCTGGGGTCGGAACCCATCTCGAATGGGTTGTGAGCGATCCCCAGGATACCCGACGTACCGCCGCCGAAGCGTCGATCCACGCTGGTGCCAAGTTGCACGAACGGTGGCAACACCGACTTGAATCCGTGGTGATAACTGACGACCGAGCCATACGTCGGATACGTCATCGCCGGGTTAAACTTTCGGCCGGACATCACCCATTGATCCGCCGTGCCGTGGCTGCCATTGAGCGGATTCCAACCTCGCAGCAAGCCGTAGCGTTTCAGCTCGCGAGCCATATTCGGCAGGATCTCCGTGAACTGCACGCCGGGGACCGTCGTGTCGATGACGCTGTACTCACCTTTGACATTGACCGGTGCATCCGGTTTTGGATCAAACGTGTCATGATGTGAAGTTCCTCCTTGCGTCCAGATGAGGATGCAGTTCACATCGCTGCCGGATGAATTGCCGCTCTTGGCAGCCGCTTGCTTCGCGGCCAACGCCATCGGCAGCGTGACTCCCAGTCCTGCCAACGAACCGACTTGCAAGAAACTGCGGCGTGAAACTCGTTCACAATCGCGGGTGTTACCAGTGAGAAAGCTCAGCATCACGTGATCTCCGAAGGCGGGATCGGTTAGGTGGGAATCGACCGCCATTGGCGGGACGACGAACCGTGTGGAGGGCCGACACTATGACCGTCCGGGATTCTGAAATCAACAGGTGCTTATGCCGCCCGGACAAATTAAGCTATCGGCCAATCCCGCCGAAGACCTGATTCTGATACGACATTCCCGCCTCAAAGACCATCCGGTCCTCCCAATCCGACAGACCGAAGTGATTGCCATGCCCACTAAACTGAAGCGTCCGCCGAAACGTGACGCCAAACCCAACGGCTCGCGTCCGACGATGCGAGAACTCGTTGAGGTTGCCGAGCACCTCCCCGAACGCCAATTCCAGACCTTGCGGAAGAAGTTGGACGACATCCATCTCGCTCGTTGGTATCGCGAGCGTGAAGAAGTTGCTCAGCGAATCGCCGCCAAGGGGATCACGGAGCAGAGCATCGACGGCTACATTGCGAGGCGTCGCCGTGAAGGTCGTCGTTGACACGATGATGTGGGTGTCGTTCTCGACATTTCCTCACGGCTTTCGAGGTCGATTGATCGAGGCCGCATTGGAACGACGGGTGCGCTTCTTTGTTTCGCAGTACCAGTTGGATGAATTCGTCAACACCTTGTTGGAGCACTTTGAACTCTCTCGGCGGTTCGCGAACAACTCGCGGCAGACCTTGGAAATCTTGGCGAAGTCCGTACCGCTTCCGTCAAGAATCCCACGGTTCGTGGAACGTGACCCGAAGGATGACGCAATCGTTCAAACCGCCTTGTCCGCCAGAGCCGACTTTTTGGTGACGGCGGATCAAGAAATCCTCAAACTCAAAAAGGTCGGAAACGTGGAGATCATCACCGCCGCCGAGTTCTCTCGGCGGTTGGGCTGGTCGCCGGATTGATGCCCAAAGAGATGTGTCTCAAGGAGACTGACTGATGAACCGCGCGTGGATGTTCCTGAGCGTTGTCATATTGAGTTGCGTCGCGAGTGGCACGACGGCGAGCGATCAACCGACGGCATTCGTTGTCGCGCCAGCCGAAGTAAAGCTCTCTGGCAACTTGTCGCGGGCGCAGCTTGTCGTGACGCGAGCGGATGCTGGCGGTCAGATCGGCGAACGGTCGGAAGACCTGACGCACGGCACAGCGTTTCAGTCGAGCGACTCGAACGTCGTAGTCATTGACGCGCGCGGGCAATTGTTGGCGAAAGCGAATGGCTCGGCGAAGGTTGTCGTGAAGGTTGGCGACGTGACCAAGGAGGTCGCCGTCACGGTCGAGAAGGTCGAGCCGGTCGCGAATGTCGGATATGTCGAACACGTCGCGCCGATCCTCAACAAAGCTGGATGCAGCATGGGGGCGTGTCATGCGGCTCAGTACGGACAGGGTGGATTCAAGCTGTCGGTGTTTGGCAGCGAACTCGGTCAGGATCGCGAGGCAATCGTGCGTGATCGGGCTCAGCGGAGATTGAGCTTCGTCGCGCCGGACGACAGTTTGTTTCTCAAGAAGCCGACGATGCAGGTGCCTCATGGCGGCGGCAAGCGACTCGCGGCGAACTCCGTTGATTACGAATTGCTCAAGGCGTGGATCGCCAACGGAGCACCGCAGCCGGATGCGAAGGCTCCGGAAGTGACCAAGGTGAGCGTCTTCCCGCCGAAGCGACTCGGCGGTATCGGGCTGAAGCAGCAATTGCGAGTCGATGCGACGTACTCGGACGGCTCGACGAGAGACGTCACCGCCTGGGCGAAGTACGACTCGATGGACGACGGCATGTTGACGGTCAACGGCGATGGGCTGGTGACCGTCACCGGACAAGGGCAAGCCCCGATCATGGTTCGCTTCGAGGGGCAGGCGGAGATTTCGCTGTTCGTCATCCCGTATCGCGAAGCGATCGAACTGACCGGTTGGACCAACAATAACTTCATCGACGAACTGGCCTCGGCGAAGTTCAAGGAACTCGGCATCGATCCGTCGCCGCTGTGCGACGACGCGACATTCATCCGCCGAGCGTTCCTCGACGCGATTGGCCAAGTGCCGACCGTCGAGGAGACGACCGCGTTCATCGTCGACACCGATGCCAGCAAGCGAACGAAACTCATCGACCGACTGCTGGGACTGACCGGCGATCCGAAGCTCGACGTTTACAACGATGCGTATTCGGCGTGGTGGACGCTGAAGTGGTCGGACCTGCTGCGAAACACGACCACCGGTCGAGCCGAGCAAGGGATGTGGGCCATGCACAACTGGCTGCGGACCGTCTTCCGTGAGAACTGGTCCTACGACCGCTTGGTTCGCGAATTGGTGACGGCGAAAGGTTCCGTCTTCAGCAACGGCCCCGCGAATTATTTCAGCGCCAACAACAACCCGACCGAGGCGACCGAATCGACCGTGCAATTGTTTCTCGGCGTGCGGATGGAATGTGCCAAGTGCCACCATCACCCGTTCGAGAAATACGGCCAAGGAGACTACTACGGCTTCGCCGCGTTCTTCGCTCGCGTCAGCAACAAGGGGAGCGAAGAGTTCGGAGCGTTCGGTGGCGAGTCGGTCGTCATCGTCCGCAACACGGGCGAAGTGAGTCATCCGAAAACCGGCAAGGTGCTCAAACCAACGCCGCTCGAAGGGGAGCCGGTCGATCATCCGCTCGACCGCCGCATCGCGCTGGCCGATTGGATGACCGCGAAGAACAACGGCATGTTCGCCCGCTCGATCGTGAATCGCTACATGGCCTACCTGCTGGGCCGCGGACTCGTTGATCCCGTCGATGACATGCGTTCGACGAACCCGCCGACGAACCCGCCGCTAATGGACGCCCTCGCGAAACACTTCGCCGAGTCCGGTTTCAACCTCAAGCAGTTGATGCGGACGATCATGACCTCGCGGCTGTATCAGCTCGATTCGCAGCCGACCGCGACGAACGCCAGCGACCGCCGCTTCTACGCCTACTACCGAGTCAAACGCCTCTCGGCCGAAGCCCTGCTCGACGCGATCGACCGTGCCGCCGGCACGCAAACGAAATTCAAAAACCTGCCGCTCGGCACGAAGGCGATCGAGCTGCCCGATGCTCAATACCCCGATTACTTCCTGAACGTCTTCGCGAAGCCGAAACGAGCCAGCGTCTGCGAATGCGAACGCTCGCCCGACGAGAACCTCGCTCAAGCCCTGCACACGCTCAACGGCGACATCCTTGCCGAGAAACTCAGCAACGCGACCGGCCGCATCGCCACGTTGCTCGCCGCAAAGTCCGCCGACGGCAAGCCGAAGCCTCACGAAGAAATCGTCCGCGACCTGTACCTCGCCGCGCTGTGCCGCCAACCGTCCGCTGCCGAACTCGCCGCCAGCCAGAAATTCCTCGAACAAGCCGGCTCACCGAAAGAGTGCTACGAAGATTTGCTCTGGGCACTCATCAACAGCAAACAGTTTCTGTTCGTGCGATAGCACTTGCGCGACTTTGTGATTGGTCTCGCGGTCGGCGAACAAGCTTCAACCGGAACCGAGCGATGAGCGGCAGCGAATCAAATACCGCCAACGACGTACCGTCACAGAAGTGGAGCCGCTCTTGGTTGCTGGTTCTCGCTTACACGCTTTATCTGGTGTCGTTTGTGTTGCCGCTCGGTGTCTCTCGCCCGTTTCCGTACGGCTGGGGAGCATTTCTACTCGTATGGGCAATGTTCCCCCTGGCGATTCCGCTTCAAATGCCAAACTTTTTCATGCTGGGATCGCTTTTGCTGTTTCGATCAAAGACTCGGAAGACGGCGGCGCTGATTTTGCTTCCGTTGGGATGGGTCTGCCTGGTGATCTCTGGTTTGCTGGGTGATATGGGTCGAGTTGGGATTGGCATTGGTTATTACGTCTGGTTGCTGTCGCAGGTGCTGGTTGTCGTAGCGTGCTGTGACTTGGTGATGTTCAACCTAACGACTCGCGTCCTCTCCTCTGGATCAGTCGGAAGGCCCGGCATGTTGCTGGGCTTTGGGCTGGTCGTTTCACTGGTGCTGATTGTGCCGTGGTGTCAACGTCGTGCGAGAGACGCAATGGTCGATGCCGCGTTTGGGGATCGGATTGAAATCGCTCGGATCGCATTTCTGTTTGGTGGACGCGCGGATTCGCGAAAGAAGAGCTTAGTTCAGGGCGGTAACGACAGTCCGACAGCCATTCAAATCGCGGCGGAGCAAGGAAGTGACAATGTCTTGCGATTTCTGATGATGTCCGAAGGCGATGTTGACCGCGTAAAAGCACACGGCAAATCGTTGCTCTTCAGTGCCGTTCGGTCTCACGATACATCGACCGTCGAGCTTCTGCTCGAACTCAAAGCCGATCCGCAACAAACAGAGGGTAATGGCCTGACGCCGTTGCATATCGCAGCCGTGCAGGGAGACGTTGCCATCATGGAACGCCTTGTCGCTGCCGGCGCTCTTGTCGATGCTCAAGCAAGTATTGGAGTGACTTCGTTGCACTACGCCGCGAGTAACGGTCGGGCAGATGCCGTTGGCTTTCTGCTCGCTCATGGGGCTGATCCACTCAAAAAAGATCACGAACGCCGAACACCCTTGGACCATGCAAGACGCAAAATCGAAACAGAAGAAGCTACTGCAAAGTCATCCGAAAAGGCATACGATCAAGCTCAGGTCAAACGCAGCTTGGACCATGCCAAGCGATGTCGAGATGTAGCGCTGCTACTCGAAAAACTAACCCCATGAAAAATGAAATCCCCGACCGATCCTACGACATCGTTCGCCATCTTGCTTTGTCGCTGTCGCCTCAAGAGCGGCTCGACTTGGCCGACGAGTTGTTCCACAGCGTCAGCGACGAGGAGATCGAACAGTTCGACGATGACGACGACTTTGAATTGTCCCCCGATCAAATGGTCGAACTCGAACGTCGAATCGAATCCGTCCGCAACGGCTCGGCCGTGCTCATCGACATGGACGTGCATTTGGAGCAGGTTCGTCAAATGTTGAAAGACCAACGTGCCGCTCGCGAGAAAACCTGTTGATCGAAGGTGAGTCAATCCATGTCACTGCCAGCCGTTATTTTGAATGATCCCAACCGGCCACCGCCCGAAGCATCGAAAGTCACGGCTTAGAAACTTCGAGTCTTGGACAAAGTGATCAAGTTGCAAACAAGGAGCGAAACATGCCGAGTGCATTAAGTGATGTTCGATCCAAAGCATTGGAACTACCGCCGACCGACAGAGAATTGTTGATCCACGATTTGTTGGTCAGCTTGGACGATGGTGAGGACACGGAATCGAACGTGGAAGCCGCTTGGGCGGTTGAGATTGCTCGACGCTCTCAAGAAGTTCATCGCGGAACCGCGAAGCTCGTTGACATGGATGAGGCATTAAACCGTGTTCGTCGGACCGCCGAAGAGGGCGAGCGATGAAAGTTCGCCTGCATGATGAGGCCGTCATTGAAGCGGAAGAGGCAGCACGTTGGTATTCGCAACAACAACGCGGCTTGGGACGCGAATTCCAACAGGAATTGAAACGATCTTTGAAAATGCTCCGAGCCAATCCTGGGAGATTGCCGCTGCTGGAAACTGCTCCACGAAACATCGAAGTCCGATGAATTTTGATGGCTCGGTTTCCTTACAAGGTCATCTTCGAGATTGTGCAGAATGAAGTCATGGTCTTGGCAGTTGCTCACGGCAGCCGCCGCCCGAATTACTGGCTCAGTCGTCGAGCCTCGACGAATTGACTCGAAATCACAGAAGGCAAACAGCATGAAACACGCTTGGATTTCACTCGTCGCTTTGTTCGTAATCTCAAGTAGTACGGGAGCGGTCTTTGCTCAAACCGCGTTTCCAATGTTGATGAGCCTCAAGCCGGTCGCCGTGCAGATCGGGACGACCAGCGAGGTCACGGTCAACTCGCGGTACTCGATGCACTCGGCGGAGAGTGTGTTGGTCACTGGCGGTGGCGTGCTGGCGGAGGTCGTGCCGCCGGAGGTGAAGAAGGATGACAAGGCCCCTAATGTCGTCGCGTTGAAGATCAAAGTCTCCGTCGCGGCGGATGCGATGCCGGGAGTGCGTGACTTGAGAATCGTCACCGCTCAGGGAGTCAGCACGGTCGCGCAGTTGGTCGTCGTTGAAGATCCGGTGATCGTTGAGCAGGCGAAGAATGACTCGTTGGCGGAGGCTCAGGTCATCACGTTGCCGGCGACGGTTTGTGGGTGCATCGAGAAGGCGGAGGATCTTGACTACTTCAAGTTCAAGATCGAGGCTCCGACGTCGCTCGTGTTTCATGTACGGTCGCAGCGGTTGCAGGATCGGATTCATGACCTGCAGGCTCACAGCGATCCGATCCTGACAATTCGCAACGCTCAGGGTTCGACGATCGCGGCGGCGGATAATGTGTTTCATGGCGACCCGTTCTTGTGCCATCGGTTCGAGCAACCCGGCGAGTACTTCTTGGAGATTCGGGACGTCCGCTACACCGGCAATCAATACTGGGAATACGCCGTCGAGATTCACTCGCGGCCGTTTGTTCGTTCGGTGTTTCCGCTGGCAATCACCGCCGGCAAAGAGACGAAGCTCTCGCCGATCGGCTGTCAGCTTCCGGCCAGTGGGGCAGGTTTGCCACCTACCCTGGAAGTGACGCTGCCGGCCGGGCACGTTGAAAACCTGCCCCACGGGATCAATCGCCTGCGACTGCCGTTTGCGGATCGGCCGAGCAACCCGGTCGCGACCTACATCACCGCGTTGCCGACGATCACGGAAACGACCGAGAACAACAACGAAGCGGCCGCGACCCTCAACCATCAACCCTCAACCATCAACCTTCCGTGCGTCATCAACGGCCGCATCGACGCTCCCGGCGATGTCGATTGCTATGTCTTCGAGGCCAAGAAGGACGACAAGTTGTCGTTTGAGGTCAAAGCACGGCGGCTGCAATCGGAACTCGATTCGACGATCCGTGTCCTCAACGCGACCGGAGCCACCATCGCCGAGAATGACGACCTGCGGGTGGGCAAGCGTGGCTCGCAGGATTCGTGGATCGAAAGCCTGACGATTCCGGCCGACGGCAAGTACGTGCTGGAGATCCGGGACATGCACCTGCGTGGCGGTGAGAACTTCATGTATGCCATCGAAGTCACCCAGGCTCGGCCGTACTTCAATTTGTTCGCCGATACCGACAAGACGAATCTCTCGCCGGGCGTGAACGGCATCATGTGGGTGAAGGTCGAGCGGAAGAACGGCTTCACCGGCGCGGTGCAGTTGCATGTTGATGGTCTTCCCGCCGGAGTCACTGCCGAGTGCGGTCGCATCCTGCCGGACAAGGGGACCGACGGTTGCATCGTCTTCAAGGCGACACCAGAAGCAGGCCGAGCGGTTTCGCCGCTCGTGATTCGCGGCACGGGAGTTCATGCTCAGGCCGATGGTCAGATGGTCGAGTTGTCGGCGCTCGCGACGACCTACCAAGAGATGTATCAACCGGGTGGCGGTCGAGGTCATTGGCCGGTCGATCAACACGTCCTCGCGGTGATCCCGCCGCACGATATCCGTGGCATCAAGCTGAGCGCCACCGACATCACGCTCAAGCCGGGCGAGTCGAAGACGATCGACGTGACGATCGACCGTGCTCCGGACTTCAAAGCCAACGTCTCGCTCGATGTGACGATGACGCATCTCGCGCTCTTCGCCGACACGTTGCCGCCGGGCGTGACGGTCGAAGGTAACAAGAGCAAGACGCTGCTCAGCAACGGAGCGACTCAAGGCACGATCACATTGACCGCCGCCAAGACCGCCGCACCGATCGAACGCCAGCTCATCGGACTGACCGCCAACATCTCGCTGAACTTCGTCGTGAAGACGACATTCGCGGCCGAGCCGGTCTTCGTCACCGTTTCCGTGCCGTGATCGGTCACTTGCCGGCCGGCAACTGATATCCCGCGCGGTTCAGTCGAATGCGGTACAGGCTCTTGCCCGCTGTGATGTAGAGCAGCTTGGCGTCTTTGCCTCGGCCGAAGCCGACGTTGGTGGGGATTTCGGTTTTGATGTAGGCCAGCTCTTTGCCTTCGGGCGAATAGACGCAGATGCCAGGACGATTCTCGGCTCGCACCGCGACATACAAGTTGCCGTCTTTGTCGCAGACCAGTCCATCCGGGCCATCGAACGGAGCGTAATCGACCAGCGTCTTGCGGAACTTGGCGGTGCCGTCGGGGGCGAGATCGTAAGCCTGCAGCGCCATCAGTCCTTTGCGAAGCGGGATGGTGACCTTGTCGGCTTGCGCGGTTTCCGGCTTCGCGAGCCGATCGATGGCAGTCCCTCCGTTGTCGTTGCTGACGACGTACAACGATTTCTGATCGGGCGAGACGCACACGCCGTTCGCTTTACCGGCGTCGGTGATGATGCGTGCGATCGAGCCGTCCTTGTCGATGCGGTACACGCCGACGACCGGCTGGTCGATCGGTTCGTGGCCGAGGTAGCGCGGGTCGCTGAAGTAGATGCGTCCCTTCTCGTCGATGGTGATGTCGTTGGGCGAGTTGAATGGCCGACCCTCGAACAACCCGGCGATGATGTGCGTCTTGCCGGTCTTCAAGTCCGTCCGAGTCACTCGGCGTCCGCCGTAGTCGGCTCCTTCGGCGACGATCATGTTTCCCGCCGCATCGAACTTGATGCCGTTCGACATGCCGCTGGGTGAGCGAAAGATCGCCGTCTTGCCGGTCGTCGGATCGAACCGCCAAATGTGTCCCGCCTCAATCGCTCCGTTTTCATCGCGAGCGACATGCGAGAACGTGATCTCACTGAAATAGACCGACCCATCGGGAGCGACTGCCGCGCCTTCGGTGAGCACCCGCGACTCGAACAGATGTTCGAGCTTCGCATCGGGAGGCACGATCGATTCTTCAGCCCGGACCGATTGCAGCCCCACCGCAGCGGCGACCACAAGCGAAAACCGTATCGTCATCCACAACGAGACCACAGCAAGATTCTTCATGAGTTGTTCCTGGCGGCAAAGCGGAATGTTGAAGCCGCGCACGGGGGAGAAAGACACAACCCCACCGAGCTTGCCTCGGTGGAAACGGGCCTTTGCACTACGAGATGCTCGTTTGAAATCAAATACCACGTAGTGCAAAGGCCCAAAAACCACCGAGGCAAGCTCGGTGGGGTTTGTGTCGATGTCCCCCACGCGCTGTTTAAGCGATGGGTCCGGCACCGGCTGGAACTTTCTCGTCCGGCAGCCGATCGGACAAGTCTCTGTGGCCAAGAGCGATGTTTACGCAGTCGCGCTCACCAGTCGCAGCGCGATGTCGCAGGCTTTTAAGTAGCTGGCGATGTGCAGCACTTCGTCGGTCGTGTGAATGCCCGCTTGGCCGCAGCCGAGTGTGACGGTTGGCAAACCATGCGCGGTCAGCCAGTTGGCATCGAGCCCGCCGTTGCTGACGCGCGTCTCTGGTTCGAGCCCAACGGCGCGGATGGCTTCGCAAGCGGTCACGACGGAGGGCTCATCCAGTGAGAGCTTGAACGATTCGTATTTCAGCTCCGATCGAAAATCGACTCGGCCGGGTTGTCCGGCGTCGGTGTGGACTTGCTTGGACGCTTTGGTAAAGGCGTCACGAAAGGCATTCACGATCTTAAGTCGAAACTTGGGATCGTGGCTGCGTGCTTCGGCGCGAACTCGGACGTGAGGCGTGACGACGTTGGTCGCTTCGCCGCCGGTGATCAGGCCGACGTTGCTGGTGCCTCGGTGTTTGCCTTTGACGATCAATCCGTGCCAACCGTTCGCGGTCAGGTCGGCGATGGCGAGACTGGCCATCGCGATGGCGCTCGCCCCTTGTTCGGGATGCGCGCCGGCGTGAGCGGGGGTTCCATAAACGTCGATGTTGAGATCGTAAGCACCGGTCGCTCCGATCGCGGCGGCGTGAGCGGCACCGCCATCCCAGTTGAAACAGAGCTTTGGGTTGCCGAGCGCTCGCGGCTGGACGTGACGTGCTCCCAACAGGCCGATCTCTTCTTGCACGGGCCAGAAGAATGTCAGCGGCGGATGCGGCAGCTTCTGTTTCAGAATTGTCAGCAGCGTGTTGAGGAGCACCGCCGCGCCGGCTCGGTCGTCGCCGCCGAGCGCGGTGTTTGGGTCGGCGGACTTGATGATCTCCCCTTCGCGAATCGGCTTCGCTCCGACGGCGAGCGGGACCGTATCGACGTGAGCCATCAACAAACGTCGCGGCCCGCGCTTCGTGCCAGGGAGCTTGACGATCAAGTTGCCGACCTCGCCGCCGGCGGAGCTGCGCTTGTTCGCGTCGTCGAGCGTGATGGCGCTGTCGAGGACTCCCGCGCGGCGCAGTGCGTCGCAGAGGAACTGGATGACTCGACCTTCTTGAGTGCTCTTGCCGGGGATGGCGATGAGGTCGGTGACGAGTTGGATCGCGACGGTGTGGTTGAAGAGCGTCATGGGTGAATGCCTTCGTGAAATGGTCACGAGCGAGGGGTCAGGTCTTCAAATTTCAAAATTGCCTCGGCACTTTTGAAATTTGAAGACCTGACCTCGGTCGAGTACGTCTCACGCCGCCTCGTTCAAAACTTCGAGTCGGCCTTCGGTCAGACGAACCAGACGATGCGCCGAGCGGGCGAGGCTTTCGTCGTGCGTGACCATCACGATGGTCAGACCTTCTTGCTCGTTGAGGTTTCGCAGCAGGCCCAGGATTTCCTGGCCGGTGCCGGCGTCGAGATTTCCGGTTGGCTCGTCGGCCAGAAGGATTTCCGGTTTGGCGACGAGCGAACGCGCGATCGCGGCCCGTTGCATCTCGCCACCGGAGAGTTCGTTCGGTTTGTGCTTGAGGCGATGCGTGAGGCCCACCTTTTCGAGGATCTCTTCGGCCTGAGCTTTGAACTCGCGGCGACGTTTCCAGTAGCCGAGCATCGAGTGCCGGATCATCAGCGGCGTGAGCACGTTTTCGAGGACGTTCAACTCCGGCAGCAGGTGATAGAACTGGAAGACGAATCCGAAAACGCGGTTCCGCAGTTCGTCGCGAGTCGTCTGCGGCAAATCGTCAATCCGGTCGCCGTCGAGCAGCACTTCGCCGATGCTGGGGGAATCGAGCAAGCCCATCACATGCAGCAGCGTGCTCTTGCCGGAGCCGGATTGGCCGACGATGGAGAGGAACTCACCGCGGCGGATGTTGATCTCGACGCCGCGCAGCACGGGGATCTTGTGGTCCCCTTTGCGGTAGTACTTTTCGAGCGCGACGGTCGAAAGATGCGCGGGAGCGACAGACGCGGTTTGCATGAGTCGGCGAGTCGGTTCGAGGGCGAGGAGGTCGGGCATTAGAGAAGTCCTTTGAAATCCCAAGGCTCAAGCTCCAATGTCCAATCAATGTCCAAGCTTCAAATCCCAACAGCTACAAGAAAGCGATTTGGTCATTGGAACCTGGTCATTCATTGGTCATTGGGTTTTGGAAATTGGTCATTGCCGCAGGCGGTTACTCGTACCTCAGGGCTTCGACGGGATGCAGCCGGGCGGCTCGGCGAGCGGGGAGGACGCTGGCCAGGACCGCGATCGATACGGCGGCAAACGCCACCCAGACGACCATCGTCGGGTTGACGTCCGTCGGAATGTTGGGGAAGTAATAAATCGTCTCGTCAAAGATCTTGCGGCCGGTCAGTTTCGACAGCCCCTTCTCGATCTCGTCGATGTAATGCACGAAGAGAAGTCCGATCGCCACGCCAACCCCACTGCCGACGACGCCGAGTGCCAGGCCATAGGACAGGAAGATCGTCATCACGCCGCGCGAGCTGGCTCCCAACGCTTTGAGGATGCCGATGTCGCGCGTCTTCTCGACGACGATCATGTAGAAGATCGCCAGGATGCCGAAGCCGGCGACCGTGATGATCAGGAACAGCAGCACGTTGAGGATCGCCTTTTCGATCTCGACGGCGGCCAGCAGCGGGCCTTGCTTCTGCTCCCAGGTGCGGACGGAGAACAGGCCCGGCGGCAACGCGGCTTGCAGGCGTTTGACGACCTCGGCCGCGCGGTCGTAGTTCTTCAGTTTGATTTGGATCGAGGTGATCGCCCCGTCTTTGTTGTCAGGGTCGATCATGCCGCGGACTCGTTGCAGTTCTTCCAGGTTGCAGAAGACGAGGTTGCTGTCGTACTCGCTCATGCCGCTTTTGAAGACGTCGACGACGGTCGCGTGAAAGCGGACGGGCTCGGGACGGCCAGCCGAGATCGTGCTGATCATCACGTCGTCGCCGGGGCGGACGATCCGCATGACTTTCGACTTCTTGGTCTCCTCATCGAAGTAGATGAACTCGATCAGCCCGGCACCGACAAACAACTGCGCCGGTTGCGGAGCGGCGGGATCGACCTCGACGGCCGGGTGATGGCCGGTCGTAAAGTCGGGAGCGTCGTCCTTCGGTGCGGTCCTCGCGACCGGCTCGGCGAAGGGGTTCACGATCGCCGCGGGGGCGTCGTCATCGCTGGCTCCCGTTTCCGGTTGCGAGCGTCTTTCTTCCCACTTTCGCTTCTCGATGTATTCCTGTTGCAGCTTGATGTGGTGGCGGCGGTACTCCATCGCCTCGGCGGTCAGGCTCCAACTGGGGGGTTCGTTCGGCAAACGGAGCGGTTCGCGGACGACGATTTTGTCTTCCTTAATTTCCTGGTAACTGTCGAGGCTTTTTTGAAACACCCCTGCGTCCGGACTGACCTTGGCTCGCGTCAACGGGTCAATGCCGACGAGCTGCACGGTTTTCATGACCGACTGCCCGCGATAGTCGTAGGTCATCATGCCATAGATCTCGACCATCGCAGCCATCGAGTCGATGTCGTCACCGCCGACCTCGCGGATGATCTGCATCCAGCGTTCGGGATCATGCACGCCATCCAGACTGTTGGTCTCGACGACTACGTCCGAGAGGATCGCGTGAATCCGGTTCCGCATCTCGGTGCCGAAGCCGGACATGACACTGTTGACCACGATCATCGTGGCCACGCCCAGCATCACGCTGATGATGCTGGCGAGCGCGATAAACCGCGTTCGCAAATAACGCACGCTGAGCAACAGCTTATACATCGCCAATCCTTTGGCTGGGGAATCCTGGTTTCGAGCTGACGTTGCAAGGGGCGGGAGTCTAGGACATGAGCGAAAGTCGCAGAAGAGCGATTCGCGGAGTGAAAAAACTGAAGGAGCCCGACGAATCGAAGGAGACGACGAATGGATTCAGAATTCTTCGTCTCCTTTCATTCGTCGGGATCTGATGGCCTTACTTTTCATCTCGCGGAATCGGCTGCGGGTCGCCCTCTTCGCGGAGCTTGCCGGTTTGCAGAAAGCGAACCGTTGCCGCATGTGCGGTGGCGTTGCGGTTCAAGGCGAGGTGCATCGACTCGACGTACAAATAATCGGCTGCTCCGGCCAGTCGCGTGCTGGCAACGCTGACGATGCCGTCGTCGTCGCCGGGGATCAGCGGGTTGATGCCGTCGGGAGGATGACCTCCGGCGATCACAGCGAACTCGACATCCGGCTTCGGCAGCTTGGCGAGGAACCCGGCTTGATCCGTAATGAGTTGTTGTCCGGCGGGGCCGAAGATCGTTTTGAAAATCACGTTGGCTTTGTCGCGAGCCAGGTCGGCCATCTCCGCGCCATTTTGGGGCGAGCCGACTAAGACCAACCGACCGAGTCGATCGTCGCGATGCTTGGCTCGGTACGCGCGAGCGACGACTCCGCCCATGCTGTGCGCGACGATGTGCAGCCGCTCGATCCCTTCCAGCGATTCGATGACTTGATGCAGGTACTCGGCCGAGGCGTCGAGATCGACGCGCGTGCTGGGATAGTCGAACGGGAACACCTGCAAGCCGGCCTTCTCCAGCGGAGCCCGATAGCCGGCCATCGACTTCGACGAGCGTGTGATGCCGTGAACCAGCAAGACTCCGTCGCCGGACATCTGCGGCAGCTTCTTCTCGCGTTTAATCTCGTCGAGCTTGGTCTGACATTGCTCGCGCGTGCCCCAGGCGTGCCGCACGTCGTCGCCGTCGATCAGCCGAAAGTGCTCGGTGAGCGCGTTTTGCTGGATGCGCCAGCCGTGAAAATGGGCGACGTCGCCCCAAAACTCGCGGCCGCCGAGCGTCTTGGTTGGGAGGTTCGGGTTGAGAGACTCTTCCTGAGCAAACAACGTTGCCGCCGTGAACAGGAAAAGGATCATCGCGACGCGAACCAAGCAGCGGGGAGTCATCGAATGCCCTTTGGCGAGCGGGGC
>CAMDPX010000107.1 GCA_945905295.1 Planctomyces sp. SH-PL62
GAGGCCATCGCACCCGACGACGGATGCGTGCTGCGACTGACTTCGCTGGGATAGCCGGTGGAACACCAATGGGCACCACCGAAATGATCGTTCGTGGCATGTCGGACCGTGCGAATGACGGCCGCTCGGTCGAGAACCATCGCCGTGCGTGGCAACTTCTCGCAGCACAAAATTCCCGGCAGCTTGGTCTGAATTGCCGAGTACGGCCCCCGAATTTCAACGGGGGCATCCGGTTTTGGATCCAGCGTTTCAAATTGACTAGGACCACCACCCAACCAAATCTGAATTACGGACGTGTCAGCCGTCGATCCCCCGGTCGACTCGGCGAACGCTTGCTGACGCAGAATGTCCGCCAAAGAAAGCCCAGCTCCACCGGCAAGCAAGCTGGCCTGCAAGAAGCGTCGCCGTGATGTCGAGGAGGGACTATTCATGAACGGCTCTCAATCGTAGAAGCGGAATCCCAGATCCCCATGTGGACCACGACTGTATTCTGGTCGCTGCATTGGACGATATCGCGATGGTACATTGTTTCTGCAAGAATGGCCGAGGCTGATCGCCGTTCGTTGAAGACGACACCCGAGGTGACGACAGATGATTTCTCCGCATGACCAAGTGGATCGTCGAGATTGGCTGCGAGTCAGCGCGGCGGGTGTCTTGGGCACCGCTTTGCCGTTGGCCTCGAACACGACCGCAGCCGACTCGTCAACAACTGGCCGAGCCAAGTCGATTTTGATCGTCCATCTCAGCGGTGGGCCTAGCCAATTAGATATGCTGGATCCAAAACCGGAGGCTCCGGCGGAGATCCGTGGCGAGTTTGCATCGATCGAAACCGCCGTTCCGGGCGTGCAGGTTTGCGAACATCTGCCGCGACTGGCTCAGCAATTGAAACACTGGTCGGTGCTCCGCTCGTTGGCGCATCTGGAACACAATCATCTGCTGGCGACACATGTGGCTCTGACCGGCCGGCCGACTCCGATTCCGCGCGGCGGCAGCGATCTGGACCGTGTTGAGTCACGCAATGACTTCCCTAACTTCGCGGGAGCACTCAGCTATGTTCGGCCACGCAGTGACGGCGTGCCGACTGGGGTCTCGCTGCCGAATTATTTCATCGAAGGACCGCTCACCTGGCCCGGACAACATGCCGGGTTCCTCGGCCCGAAGCACGATCCGTGGCAGATCAACCATGACCCGAACGATCCCAACTTCCGCATCGATTCGCTGAGCCTGCAACCGGGCGTCACGTCGCCTCGGCTGCTGTCGCGGCGCGGGCTGTTGGAAACGGTGAATCGCAGCCCGCTGTCACTCGACGCGGAAGGCCGAGCCAACTCGTTTGCCGAACAGCAAGGTTTGGCGTTCTCGCTGCTGACGTCCGATCGAGTCGCTCAAGCGTTCGACATTCAACGCGAAGAGGCTCCGGTGCGCGATCGATATGGCCGGAACAAATTCGGCCAGTCGTTGCTGCTCGCGCGACGATTGCTGCAAGCGGGAGTTCCGATCGTGCAGGCGGCGATGGGCATCGTGCAAACGTGGGACACTCACGTCGACAACTGGGGAGCGTTGAAGAACCGCCTGCTGCCACAGTTGGATCAAGGTCTCGCGGCGCTCATGGATGATTTGTCGTCGACAGGATTGCTCGACCAAACGCTGGTGCTCGTCATGGGCGAGTTCGGCCGGACGCCACGCATCTCGACGCTTCCCGGCCAAGCGGTTCCCGGTCGCGATCATTGGGCTCATGTGTACTCGGCACTCGTCGCCGGAGCCGGCGTTCGAGGCGGCCAAGTCGTCGGGCAATCCGACGCCAACGCAGCGTACCCGGTGTCGCGGCCGTGGTCGCCCGCCGATGTCTGCACGACCTTGTTCAACGCTCTCGGAGTCGATCACAACGCGGTGCTTATGGACCCGTTGCAGAGGCCGAATCATCTGCTCAACGGCGAGGTGATCGCCCCGCTCTATTCCGGACGAATCAGTTGATCGTCCTCGAATTGGCCAAACGGTTCCGCACGAACCGCCGGACTTGGCCAACGCTCACGAAGCCGTTGGTGCTCGACCTGACGAGGTCAGGACTCGCCGCAGATCTGAACGCTACGGGGCGACGATGCTGACTTCGACGGGATCTCCGGTGTAGATCATCTTCAGCGAGAAATTGATGGCGACGTTGGCCATCAGTGGTGTGAGGCGTGGAGGGGACGGTTTGGCGTCTTTGGCGACGTTGAGGACGATCGTCCCTTGAACGTCGTTGCCGGTGAGGCGGAGTTTGCTTTCGTTCTCTTCAACGGTGACTCCGGCGGGCAGGCAGCGGCCGAAGACCCAGACGTGTTGGCTGTGGATGGCCGTCAGCGTGACAGGCTCAGTGAATCCAGCCGAGCGTTCCAGCGTGACCTGCACGGTCCTTTTCTCACCGGGCTTGAGAGCCAACTTGGTTTCGTTCGCGCGGACGCGTTTCAAATCGAGCACGTCCGCCACGCCGACCGTGTGCATCTCAACTGGCGTCATGTATCGAGCTCCGCCGTCACGACGAAGTTCTTGATAGGGGACGGCGACGGCCGTGATCTTGTTGCCGTTGTTCTCCGCATCGATCGCTTCGGCGATCACGCGCAGGTTGGCACAGATTCCCGGTGGTGCATTTTCAGCGGCGGTGAGAAAGATGCAGGCGTCTTGGCCATCGGCGGGAACTTCGCCGCAGACGGCGGTGACACCGGGAGGCAAGCCGTCCACAGATAGGCGAACCTGCCCTGTCAGACCTTCCTCACGGAAGACTCGGACGAAGGCTGGCGACGAAGTGCCGGGGGCGAGAATCGTTTTGTCGGTGTCGATCTCCAAGTGCAGGCCGGGCGATCGCGGGCGTGCTTCCAGGAAATAAGTGAATCGCTCGCCGCCGCGAAGATGAGTGTCTCGGACTTCCACCACGAATCGGCCGTCTTGCGGGACCGTCCAATCGGCGATCCTTGAATCGGGAAACAGAACCTCGTTGCGACAGTCGGCATTGCCCGTCTTGTCTGAGGCGTCGTCGTTCTCGATCAGAACGTCTCCCTTGTCGTTCAAGATTCGCAAGTTGGCATCGACGGGCGATCCGAGAACTTGGGCCAGAATTTTGAAGGTGAGCCGGTCTCCCTTCTTCGCCTCGAAGGCAAAGCCATCGACGTCATCGGGGCTTTCAAGTACGCCAGTGATGCCGGCGGGAAGCGAAATCGCTTGAGCCTTCTCCGGTGCATCATTGTTTGCGGGCAGCTCCGCAACGAGCGGCATCTTTGTCACCAGTACCGGCACCAGTGGTTCGGACGGCTGACCATTGATTCGTCCCACATCAACCCAGTGGATTCCCGTCGGCGTGTCGTTCGGAAACTGGAGATTGAACGAGGCATCGGTTGGCAGATTGAATCCCGCGAGTTTCGCGGTGACCGATGATCCCGGTGCGACAACGGCTGGCAGAGCTTGCAACACGAGCGGCCGGTCATGAATTTCCAGCGAGTAGGTCCAATCGCGGTAGCCAGCGTAACGAACATCGCGGACCTCCAAGAAATAATCGCCGGGCTTTTCAAATCGGTAGCTCAGTAATGGATCGCTGCCAAAGAAATTGTCGTTGCTGGCAAGCACCGTGCCGGCGGAGTTTCGCAGCATCAGCATCGGGTCCGAGTGATACGCGACCGGTCCCAGCTTCTGCAGCAACCTTTGACCGTGCAGGTGAAACACCAAGCTTTTGGGTTCGGCGATTTGAAACTTGAAGACATCGACATCCTCATTCGATTCGATTGCGCCGCAGATCGTGACTGGTGCCGAGACGGCTTGGGCCTTGTCGATCGAGTTGTTCACTCCTTCTTCCCGGAGGATCGGCGAGCGGACGACGACAATTTGTCCGAGCGTGGACGGCCCGCGAGCGGTCATCACGCGGAAGTCGCGAAGCCCCGGCAAAGCATCGGAGACAGCAGTGAAGCGGATCGTGATTGTCTCGCCGCGAGACTTCGTGGCCGATTCGTCGGCTTTGGTCTTGGGAGGAAGTACTTCGCCTGTGACTCCCGATCCGGTGATGAGCACCTTCGTCGGTCCGTACCAGCCGTGTTCGGCAACAACCTCGCAGTCCATTGAGGCACCGGCTTGAACGGCGGCGGGGGACGTTCTCGCGATCATCGGATAAAAGGTCTTCGCCGATACGGGAACGGCACTCGATCCGACGATCAGCGAAAGCATCAGCACGAGAAAACATCGTCGCATGGCAGCCTTTCGCTTCGGTCAGTGAATGAGCAGGAATTGCTTGGAGTTGAGCAACGACCACAGCAAGTCTTCGTAGAACGTTCGTGGGTCGCTCGTCTCGCGAAAGAGTTCGGTACACGCTTGGCGTTCTTCCGATGACGGAAACCGATTGAGCGTCGCCAGGTAAAACTCCTCGACGATCGAATCGTGCGACGTGTTGGCGGCGAGCAACTTTGCGATTCGTCCCTGCGCGTGAGCCAGTTTGGTGATCAACGTTTCGCTGTTGGTGATGTGCAGGGCCTGCGCGAGGTTCGGCTCGCGAGACCTGTCGCACTCGCAGACTCCTTCGCGTTTCGGTTTGCCGAACGTCGTCAGAAGGTCGTGTTCATATTCACCGTCGGGCAACTCAATCGCTCGAACTCCCACGGGAAGTTTCGGGAACTTCGTGGTCACGCCGGTCACCACGTCGAGGGCATCCAGAAGCGGTTCGGCCGCGATCCGTTTCACGTTGTAACTCGTGTAGAACCGCGCTTCGTCGTTGCTCGGCCGAGGCGGTCGCGAATCGAGCTGATACGTCTGCGAATTCAGAATCGTCTTCAGGAGATGCTTGACGTCGTAGCCATGTTGACGGAAGTCGGCAGCAAGCTCGTCCAGCAATTCGGGATGACTGGGAGGATTCGTCGCTCGCAGATCGTCCACTGGGTCAACCAGACCGCGTCCCAACAGATGAAACCAATAGCGATTGACGACGTTCCGAGCGAAGAACGGATTGTCCGAAGCGACGATCCAGTCGGCCAACGGCTTGCGACGATCGAAGCTCGGCGGACTTGGCGGACCATGCAGCGGTGCGGGGGGCAGAACTTGCCCCGTGCGCGGATGAGTCGATTCCCCTTTGCCAAGCACCACAATCTCACCCGCTTCGTGCCGGACTCCCGACGAGAAGTTCACCTTCAGGCCAACGCGAGCGAAGTAGCCCGCAAGCCGGTAGTAATCTTCTTGGCTGATCGTTTCGTAGGGGTGATGATGGCACTTCGCACATTGAACTCGCACGCCGAGAAAGATCTGAGCCACCGCTTCCGACCGAGTATCCGGCGTGTTGAATGCCTGAAAGAAATTGGTCGGGCCGTGATCCTTCAGCGATCCTCTTGCGGTGATCAGCTCCGTCACGAATTTGTCGAACGGCATGTTGTTGCGGAAGACATTCTGCAGCCAGTTGTGCATGGCCCACATTCCCTGATCGCCCAGCGTCTTGCTGTTCGACCGGAGCAAGTCGGCCCACTTGAGCGACCAATAGGCGGCATACGCATTCCCGTAGATGTCCTGCGTGGGATCGCCCGTCAGGCCCAGCAGTCGGTCCACCAGTTTCTGGCGTTTCTGCGAATCCGTTGAAGCCAGAAAGGCTCGCGTTTCATCAACGCTAGGCACGGTGCCAATGACGTCCAGACAGGCCCGCCTCAGAAAGGTCGCGTCGTCACATCTCTTCGCCGGTGTGAGGCCAAGCTCACGAAACTTCGCGCCGATGTGTCGATCGATCAGGTTGTCGTTGTTCCAGCCGGCCAACTCCGACGGCGGACCGAACGGCACGAGGACCGGGACCGAAGCGGCCTGCCCTTGGAACCGAACCATCGCGCCCCCTTGTCCGGGGCGGATCGTTTCGACAAGTCCCTGATCGCTGACCTTCGTCACGGCGTCGTTCAAACTGTCGAACTTGGCAAGCTCGGTGACATCACGTTGTCGGCCGTCACTGTACGCCGCGACGACTCGCAGTTGTTGCGAGAACACTCCGTCGCCAATGCGTCGAGTCGGCTGAATTTCCAAGCCAGTGACACGGCTCGGATCGCGTTGCGGTCCAGGAGTTCCCCCAGCAATCCACGCCACGAGTGTCGCGTGGGCCACGGACCCAGGCTCGATTCGTTTTCCGCCGCCGTGAGCGACAGCTCCCGTCGCTTTCAGCACCAGCAAACTTTGATTCGGATCGACCGTGTTGATGCGCCGGCCTTGCTGATCCCGGACGATCGCCAAGTGATCGGCGTCCGGCGCGAATCCGAAGACCGACAGCTTGAATCCCCCTTTGCCGTACTGAGCCGCATGACACGCCCCAGCCGCACAACCGAACTTCGCGAGCACCGGCATCACGTCTTCATCAAAGCGAGGCGTCGTCGGACGATCGAAACCGGTCACCTCGACAGGGATCGTTTGAGTCGCCCCGTTGACGCTGACCTTGATCTCCGCGCGTCCGTTTCCTTGCGATCGCACTCGCCCGCGCACATCGACGGAGACAACTCGCGGATCCGAGGATTCATAGGTCGCAACGCGGGTGAGATCAGCAACCCGCTCGGTTTCCGTCGAAATTCGCTCGCGCACCAGAAGCTGCGTCTGAGAGAACTCCCCCTCGAACACGACCTTCGCCGGAGTCATCTCAAAGCGAACATCGGCAAATGCCGCCACCGAATTCATCAGCACGACAGACGCGATGAGCCAACGCAAACGGGACATGGCGGCCTCCCCAATTTCAAACGACCATATCTCCCAGCAATTTCGTTCGTCAACAACGGGGTTCGCAGCCGACAGGGCAGGCTAGGTCACTTGAAGACCAGAACTCGCACAAGGCGTGTCAAGTTTTGTAGGACGGACATCCTGTCCGTCCCGCATTGAAGTTCGAGCCGCTAATGACCAACTGGACGGACAAGATGTCCGTCCTACATCTCGTCGGTCTGAGGCAGAGGCTCGCTGGTTTGTCGGCCCGTGCCTTGTAACCCGATGCGTCAGCGAGGGCGAATGCTCCTTCGACATTCAGTTCCTCACGAATTGAAACGTCCGCCCTTGCTGGCGCATCTGGTGGCAAATCACTCAACTTGACAAACCGCTTTCAATGCGACAGCTTGAATTCAACGAAACCGGATGAATTGCGGTACGGACAGGATCATGCCATGTCGAACCTCATCTCGGGGATGTCACGCCAGGGTTGCGGGCTTTCTCGCCGAAGTTTCCTGCAACTTGGAACCTTGAGTGGGATCGGTTTGGGCCTGCCACAACTGCTTGCCGCACAGGAACGAGCCGCAGCATCAACCAAGGACGTGAGCTGTATCCTGATCTGGACGCTCGGTGGAACGAGTCATCACGACACGTTTGATCCCAAGCCCGACGCACCGCAGGCTGTTCGAGGCGAATTCAACACGATTCCGACGACGGTTCCTGGTGTGCATTTCAGCGAACTCCTGCCGCAGCTGTCTCGCGAATTGGGACGCTACGCGCTGCTCCGAAGCCTCAATCCCCTGACCGGAGCTCACGGCGCGGCTGATTATGTGATGCTCTCCGGTCACCGTTTTTCTCCGGTGACGATTTATCCCTGCTTCGGTTCGGTGATCTCCCACCATCAAGGATTCAAAACGCTCTTCCCGCCGTTTGTGCAGCTTGGCAACGCCGTCAACAAAATTGTCGGAGGCGGAACCGCTGGCTTCCTGGGAACGATGCACAACTCGTTTGAAATTCACGCGGATCCGAACACCCCGACGTTTACCGCTCGTGATATTTCCCTGCCCGCCGCGATCGACCGCGACCGACTCGCCCGCCGAGAGTCGATGGTCAAGCGGATCGACGCACTGCAACGGAAGTTTGAGTCCGAGCCGTCCGAATACGCGACGCTCGACAAGCATTCGCAAGCCGCGTTGAAGTTGATCTCGGCCCCGGAGACCAAGAAAGCATTTGATCTCAACTCCGAAGACCCGCGTCTGCGAGACCGCTACGGGCGACATCCGTTCGGCCAACGATTGCTGCTCGCCCGACGGCTCATCGAAGCCGGAGTTCGATTTGTGACGGTCAGCGACAACGGCTGGGACACCCACGCCAACAACTTCGCCGATCTCAAAAAGAAACTCGTGCCGCCAGTCGATGAGGGTCTGCCGCAACTCTTGATTGATCTGGAAGAGCGCGGCATGCTCGACTCGACCTTAGTGGTCTGGCTGACCGACTTCGGCCGCACTCCGCAGATCAACGCCGCCAGCGGCCGCGATCACTGGGCGACCGCCGGCTTCGCAATCATGGCGGGTGCCGGCATTCCGGGAGGTGCCGTGCTCGGCAAGACCGATCCACAAGGAGGCCAAGCCATCCAGGATGAGTACTTCCCCGAAGACGTGGCCGCCATGATCTATCACAAACTCGGAGTGCCGCTCGATCTGACGCTCCCAACGATGGACGGCCGCTCGATCCGACTCAACGAAGGCAAACTGATCCGCCAATGGATTTGATTGCGCTGACAACGTTCGGTTGAAATGGACGGTCGCGCGATGACTTGGCGTGAGGAGCGTTTCTGATGTCGAACGTCTTTGGGTTTGGTGCGAAGGGGGACGGTGTCGCTGACGACACCGATGCGTTGCAGCACACGCTCGACTCCGGCGACGGCGTGCTGCGGCTCAACAAGGGGACGTATCGCATCACGAAGCCGCTGGTGCTCGACCTGACGAAGGCCGGCTTCGGGGCCGTGCGGGGCGAGAACGGAACATCGCGGATCGTGATGGCCGGAGCGGGGCCAGCGATTCGAGTCATCGGCAATCATCAAGGGACTGCGTCGCCCAGCAGCGTGCAGCCGCACACTTGGGACAAGGAGCGATTCCCGACGATCACCGGCATCGAGATTGTCGGCGAGCATCTCGATTCGGTCGGCATCGAGCTTCGCAAGACGATGAAGTGCGTGATCTCACAGGTGCTGATCCGCCGCTGTCGCATTGCCGTGCATCTGGTCGAACGGAATCGCGACTTCCTGCTGACCGACTCGCACTTGTACGACAACCACGAGATCGGCCTGTTCTTCGATCGCTGCAACCTGCATCAGATCATCGTGCATGGCTGCCACATCAGTTGGAACAAGGTGGCGGGGATCAAATCGCTCGGGGGCGACGTTCACAACTTGCAGATCGTTGGTAACGACATCGAATACAACAACGCAACGGCCGGAGGAGCGAGTGGCTCGGTCGGGAGACCGGCCACAACAGGGACCGGGGGGCTGACGCCGCCCCGCTCGCCAGAAGCGGAAGTGCATCCGGGTGGTTCGGAGATTTGGTTCGATGCGACCGACGGCGTGATCAGCGAGGTCACGATCAGCGGCAACACGATTCAAGCGACCGTGCAAACCGGCGGCGCGAACATCCGCATCGTCGGAGCCGACGTCGAACGGCCTCAGCGAGCCGACGCGCCGAAAACTCAGAAGCTCGACACCGCGCATCTCATCAACATCACCGGCAATGTGCTCGGCAGCCAGTGGCGAGCGGTCGAACTTCGCAACGTCTCGCGAGTCACGATCACCGGCAACTCGATTTACGACTCGGCCGATCTGTCGGTCTTTGCCGCGAGAAGCGCTGGCCTCGTCATCAACGGCAACACTTTCGTCTGGCGCGGCAACGATTCCGAACCGCCGAAAGACGGGCTGCGGTTTGAAGACTGCGACAACGTCCTGTTGAGCGGTCTCGCGACGCAGCGTTTCTGTGCGGGATCACCCGAACGAGGCGCGGCGGTGACGTTTGTCCGATGCAGCGACTGCGGAGTCTCCGACTGCCAGATCCTCGACCCTCTGCATCGCGGACTCGAACTGGAAGATTGCGTCCGCTGCCGAGTCGCCAACAACACGATCGTTGATCGCCGCGCGTCACCGTCGATGAAGCACGCGATTCGAGTCCTCGGCCAAAGCCGCGACAACCTGATCACCGGCAACATCCTCGGCGGTGCCACTGAGAAGCTGCTCGATGCCAGCGGTGATCCCTCAGAGTTGCGCGACAATTTGTTGCTGCGTTGATCAGTTCGTCACACGGATCCCCAGGCCCGCCCGCAAATGAGCCTGCTTCCGCATGATGATTCGCACTCGCTCCGGCTGGACTTCACGAATTTCAACAACAACGTAGTTGGGATAAGATGGAACTCAACCGAGCTTGGATCGGTTCCAGATTCCATCCCAATGGGCGGTGCCAATCGACCGGAGGATTTCAGAATGCCAAGGTTGTTCTGCGAACGGTCGGCTCATCAGCAGCAAGCGTTTCAGAATTTCTACGCCAATGAACGGGAAGGTCTGACGGTTTCCAGTCGGCGGGGAATGCTCAAGGTGGGACTGGCGGGACTGGCTGGGTTGAGCTTGCCTGAACTGCTGCGATGTCGCGCTCACGCCAGCGAGTCGGCTCGGAAGGCCGCCGGGGCCAAGAGCGTCATTCTGCTGTGGATGTCCGGTGGACCTAGTCAAATTGACAGTTGGGACGTGAAACCGAACCGGCCCGCCGTCAACCGCGGTCCGTTTTCGGCGATCTCCACCAAACTGCCGGGAGTTCCGATTTGCGAGCATCTCCCCAAGCAGGCGGCCATGCTCGACAAGTTCACGCTGATCCGTTCGGTCGATGCTCGGGGCAGCAATCACAATCCGAACCGCGTCTTCCAGACGGGCCACCTTGGTTCCGATACAGCGGATGCGAAGTATCCGGCCATCGGTTCGGTCGTGGCGAAAATGCACGGGCCGAATCATCCGGCGATGCCCTCCTATGCGGCGGCAGTGGCGTCGCCGCGGAAGCATCTCGCTTTCGCCGGATACCTCGGCAAGCAGTACGACCCCTTCATCGCCGAGCAGGCCACCAGTCTGCCCATCTATGACATCAACGGCATCGACACCGGCAAGATGACGGGAGCCAGTCTGTTCCAGTTGCCGGAAGGTCTCACGTTCGATCGGCTGAGCGAGCGACGGACGCTCATGAAAGACTTTGATGTTTTGCGAAGCGGTATCGACCAGGGGGGATCGCTCGTCGCCATGAACGCCTATCAGAGCCAAGCTCTCGACATGGTGCTCGGCGGTCAGGCGCAAGCCGCGTTCGATCTCTCGCGGGAACCGGCGAAGAATCGCGAGCGCTACGGACAGCATCTCTGGTTTCAACAAGCGCTGCTGGCTCGCCGGTTGGTCGAAGCGGGCGTGACCTTCGTCACCATCGGCATGAATCATTCCGGAGGTGCCAGTTGGGACAATCACGGGGAGCACCCTTCCTGCCCCTACGGCGGCATTTCGACCGGGATGCGGAAGCTCCTGTCGCTATTCGACCACGCACTGTCAACGCTCGTGAGTGATCTAGAAGAACGGGGCCTGTTGGATGACGTGCTGGTGATCGCGATGGGGGAATTCGGCCGATCGCCGGTGATGGGTTTGCAAACGGGATACACCGACGGACGCGACCATTGGCCGGCGGTGATGTCGATGGCACTCACCGGCGGCGGCCTGCGGCACGGCCAGGTGATCGGAGCGACCGAAGCCGACGGCGGCTCGATCAAGGAGCGACCCGTGACTCCGGGAGACATCGCGGCGACGATCTACCGTTACTTTGATGTCCCGCTGGATGCGACCTATCTCGACAATCAAGGCCGGCCGCTCTCCGTCGTCCAGAACGACGGCCGACCGATTCGCGAGTTGTTTTGATTCGTCGCTCACGGATGAACTCAAATTGACCATTGGCAGTGGTCGCGAAGACTATTGTTTGAAGAGCGTCACGCTTAGTGGCCGCCCGCCCCAAGCCCTCTTTTGATTTGATGTGCCGCGTCGATAGATTGTTATCGGGACTTCAAATGGTGGACGCGGGAACGAACCATGCTGCGAGCATTGAGTAATCGCTCACGACTGTGTGATGGCCTGTCGCGCCGCGATTGGATGCGCATCGGGGGACTGAGTCTCGGTGGGTTGTCGCTGCCGCAATTGCTGCGTTCGCAAGCCGACGCCAACGAGAGCCGACGCGCCGGCCCCGCGAAGTCCGTAATTGTCCTCTTCAATACCGGAGGTGGACCGCAGCATGAGTCGTGGGATCCAAAGCCCGATGGTCCGTCCGCGACGCGCGGCGATTTCGGAGCGATTGCGACTCGCACGCCGGGTTTGTTCGTCGGTGAGTTGATGCCGCGAACCGCTCAATTGACCAACCAGATCGCCGTCATTCGCACGCTGGTCACCGGCGACAACGCGCACTCCACCAGCGGCTATCAGATGCTGACCGGGATGCCGCACATCCCACTGAACCGCGAGAACGCCGGGCCGGGCAAGCCGAACGATTGGCCGTCGATGAACGCCGTGGTTCAAGCGTTGCGAACTCCGCGAGGTGGCTTGCCCGCGTCGATCGCGCTGCCACGCCGACTGGCCAACAACGGCGGTCAGGATCCGTGGCCAGGAACCGATGCCGGAATTCTCGGTCGCAAGCATGACCCGTGGTTGCTGGTCTGCGATCCGTCCGATCCGAAATTCACTGCTCCCGGCTGCGAACTGCCGGCGGACCTTTCGATGGTTCGAGTCGATCGGCGGCGGTCGTTGCTCGACCAATTCAACCAGCACCTCGACGGACTGGAGGAAAGTGCCTCCGTCAGCAGCTATGACCGCTATCAGCAGCAAGCCATCCACCTGATCGCCGGTGGTGCGGCACGCAACGCCTTCGACCTGAGCCAAGAATCGCCATCCGTTCGTGACCGCTACGGCCGCACGAAGCAGGGGCAGAGCGTGCTGCTCGCGCGGCGGTTGGTCGAAGCCGGCGTCTCGCTGGTGCAGGTTCACTGGGCCAACATCGACAAGGCCAAGCCCAACAGCGGCGGCTGGGACACTCATGAAAAACACAGTGCCTGCCTGAAGGGCTGGCTGATGCCGGTCCTGGATCAAGTCTATTCGGCGTTGCTCGAAGACTTGTCGCAGCGCGGGTTGCTGGAGGAAACGCTGGTGTGCCTGGTCTCCGAATTTGGTCACACGCCGAAGATCAACGCCAAAGCCGGCCGCGATCACTGGGGCCGAGTCTTCTCGATTGCGCTGGCTGGCGGTGGCATCCGAGGCGGCATCGTCCACGGCTCGACTGACCGTCAGGCCGGCGAGCCACTGACCGAACCGGTTCGCCCGGCCGACTATCTTGCCACCGTCTTCCATTGCCTCGGCTACGATCCCGACACGCTGGTCTACGACGTCGAAAACCGCCCGATCCCCATCTCGCGCGGGCGAATCATCGAACAAGTGCTGATGTGAATTCGCGAAGCTTCGCGGGGCACTGAGTCGCTTGGGTGCCTTGGCCAAGTGACCGGCTTACCGCAGCCTCCACCGAACGACTTCCAAATGCGATTTCCCGTCTTCGCCGCGATACGAATAAGACGTGACTAGGATGCCGTCGTTGAGCTGCACCGTCGGCCCGAAGCCTCCACCTTGGAAGCGACTGCCGGTCTTCGTATCCAGCAGGATCCGATCGTGAGCGAAGTCGAACTCAAACCCATCCTCGGTTTCGGTCCCGATGATCGCGCGCACTCCCAGTGGCGGCTTGAGATCGCGAACCGTGAACGTCAGCAGCAGCCGCTTGTCCTGAACCCGTAACAGCGACAGATACATCTCGCCGTAGTCGCCGAAATCGCGGATGCGGTCGAAGGTCTTCGCACCGTCGGCTGACGAAAACAGGATGAAGTGGTCCGCTTGATCGTTGCCCGCTTTGATCGGGCGACCCTTGATTGAAACGCCGTCAGCAGCCAGTTGCCGGTATATCATCACGCACAACGTCAGAGATTTCCGCGGAGTCGAACGATTCGGAATTGAAGCGATCACGCCGGGACTTTTTCTGCGTCGGATGGGAGAAACAGAATGAGCACGATCACCGTTCAAATGCCCGAAGGCTTGGCCGCTCAATTGCGTGAGACTGCGGAAACGGCGGGAGTGTCGCTCGATCAATTCTTGAGTTCCGCCGCTGCGGAAAAATTGAGTGCTTGGCAAACCTTGGACCACCTCCGTGCGCGTGCGGTTCGCGCACACCGAGAAGACTTCATCGCGTTCTTGGATCAGTCACCTGACGTTCCACCGTTTCCCGGCGATGAATAACCCACCGCGAGTAGCGGAGTCGTCGGACAATACGAGATCAAGCAGTTTCGCGTCGCGAAAATGAAGTTCCCGCGACGCAAAGACCCGGACACCGGCAAGAGCGTCTCTGACAAGTCCACGGTGATCTACAACGAGTTCATCACCGTGGCCGGCATCCCGCTGGAAGCCTACGACTACGTCGTCAACGGCAAGCCCGCCCTCGAGTGGGTCATGGAACGCCAGGCCGTGATCACCGACAAAGACAGCGGCATCGTCAACGACGCCAACTTCTGGGCCACCGAAACCATTCACAATCCCCGCTACCCCCTCGAATTCCTGCAACGAGTCATGACCGTCAGCCTCGAAACCATGAAGCTCGTCAACAACCTCCCCAAGCTCGACATCGACTGAGAGGCTACCGCACGCACGAGATCACGATCGTGACCACGCTGACGGACGCGGAGGTCTACACGAAGGCTGACATCGCCGAACTGTATGGCTTCCGCTGGAACGCGGAACTCGACATCCGCGCGACCAAGCAGAATCTGAATCTGAACCATGTGCGCGGTAAGTCGCCGGAGATGGTGCGGCGAGAACTGTGGACGACACTGCTGGCCTATAATCTGGTCCGCACGACGGCGGCAGCTTCGGCTCTGTTGCATGGCAAGCGTCCGGGCCAGATTCGCTTCACCGGGACGTGCCAATATATCTCGCTTCCTGGACTGATCTGGCGCGCGGTCGGATCGCGCCGGAGAACATCACGGACCACTGCCTCTCGATGTTGTCCAAGATCGCCGAGTGCGAAGTCGCCAACCGTCCCGGCCGAATCGAACCCCGCGTCCTCAAACGCCGCCGCCACGGCTACAAACTCATGCAACAACCACGAGCCGTCCTCAAAGCACAACTCCAAAACGCCAACAGCAAAACATGACTCAACTTAAAACTACGACAGTGCCATTCGGGTCAGGCACCGGTTCGCGCGCAAGGTGCGTCTTGCGCCCTCGCCAAACGAGTGCGACCGCTTTCTGTAAGGGGACGAGGAGAAACAACTTCGTTTTCTGCGCTCTTCGCTCCTCTGCGGTGCAATGACTGCGATATTGCACCGCAGAGGAGCGAAGAGCGCAGAGGTTGTCGGTGCAAAAACGCGAACTCATTTATCCTCGTCACCTAAGCTGTGAATTCGATGCCGCAGAGGCGATGGCTTCGATTTGCGCTGCGGCCAGTTGGACCGCAGTTGCGCTGAGCACACTGGCCGCTCCTTTGAGCGTGTGTGCCGCGTCGGCCGTCGCTCGGGAGTCGTGTTGGCGGTCAGGGCGATGATCGGCAGGTGACCGGTGAGTTCGCCGGCGGCTTTGCGGCGGCGGATTTCGAGAGGGGCGGTGAAGCGGTCCATCTCTGGCATCGCGTCGTTGGGCATAGGGTAATCCCTGAGCTGACTAACAACCGCCGACGGCGCGCGCATACTCGCCCCAGGTTCCCTAGCTTCACGGCGGCCGACAAATTGCGACTGCCGGCTTTTTTTGGACTCAAGCGCCCCGGGCATCAATCCCTTTCTTCCGAGCAGGGCACCACTTCTCCAGCAACGAAATTAGGACGACCATGACACTCGTGAAAACGACAAACGACACAAGAATCTTGACCGGGCGAACGGCCACTCGAACTGACAATGTCGAGAAACAAGAGCACTTCGCCTATCGGTACACGCCGCAGGTCGCAGAATTCCTGGAGGCCATCGCCGCGTCGATCCTGGTCTCGACCTATCAGGCCGGGAAGATGGTTGTGTTTCGATCGCACCAGAATCGTCTGTCGCTGCTGCCGCGGACGTATGACCGGGCGATGGGCATTGCGGTGGCTCCGGGACGGCTGGCGATTGCGTCGAAGTTTCAGATTTGGACGCTTCGTAACTCGCCGTCGGTCGCCAAGAAGCTCAACGAATCGGAGGAGTTCGAGTCAGAGCGTCCCTACGACGCTTGCTTCATGCCGCGAACGTCTCACATCACCGGCAACATTGACACTCACGAAATCGCCTGGGGCAACGGCGATGACGAGCTGTGGGTTGTGAATACTCACTTCTCCTGTCTCTGCACGCTGGACCCGAAATACAGTTTTGTGCCGCGTTGGCGACCGCCGTTTATTTCTGAGATCACACGGGGTGACCGCTGCCACCTCAATGGCATGGCGATGGAGAACGGCCTGCCCAGATTCGTGACCTGCTTTGGTCGTACCGACTCGAAAGAGGGTTGGCGAGCAGGCAAACTCAACGGCGGCTGCGTGCTGGATGTCCCCAGCGGTCAGACGGTGACGACAGGTCTGTCGATGCCGCATTCACCACGGTTGCATGACGGAAAGTTATGGGTCTTGGAGTCGGGACGCGGTCGCTTGCTGACCGTCGATGTTGATTCCGGAAAAACCGAGACCGTGGTCGAGCTTCCGGGCTACACGCGTGGCCTGGCTTTCGCCGGACGCTATGCACTGATCGGTTTGTCGCAGATTCGCGAGACCGCCATTTTTGGAGGCGTCCCGGTGGCCGAGAAGTATCCCGATCGTCCCAGCGGCGTGGCCATTGTCGACACGGTTGCCGGACGGCAGGTGGGACTCATCGAGTTCCTCGCAGATGTCCGTGAAGTTTTTGATGTGCAGCTTCTCCCGGAGGCGCGCTGGCCGGCCGTGATCAGTCTGGAGAAAGATCTCGTCCAGCAGTCCAGCGTGGTTGGTCCAGAGCAGTCGATGCCTGGTCGCTTCTGACGATGGCTCTCAGCGAGCCGCATTGAGATCTGCGACCAGTGAGCCGCAAGGCGCTAGCCGCGGGTTCCTCTCTCTCTCTCTCTCTCTCCTTCAGCCGGACTGAGGTCTGCGACCAGTGACCCGCATGGCCGCGGTTGTTTTCATCGAACCGCGGCTAGCGCCTGGCGGCTCACGAATGTCGTTTTCGCACGGATGGCCGAGTGCTCGGAAACTTTCTCCCCAAGTCTTTCCACTCACTTCCCCAACAAGCACCTCATTCAGAGGCTAGAAACAGAACTCCCATGAAACTCCTCAACTGGCTTGCTCCTCTTCAATTCCAATTCTTGAACTCACGCCGCAGCATCCGCAACCGGAGGACTCGCAGTCCTCAACACGCACACTTGCAGCCGCTCGGCGTCGCTCCGTTGGTCGAGCCGCTTGAAGATCGTGCGCTGTTGACGCCGCTGGTCTACGTCGAGCATGACGGTGGAGCGAACCCACTCTTTGGCATCGACGTTGGATCGTACGCGAACCAGGCGTTTGGAGATGTCGATGGCGACGGCGATCAGGACATGATCGCAGGAAACAACAACGGCAAGTTCAACTTCTTTGAAAACACCGGCACCGCCACCAATCCGGTGTTTGTCGAAGTGACTGGCAGCGGGAATCCCGTCAATGGTTTGGATGCCGGACACTATTCGACTCCTGCGCTCGCGGACTTGGATGGTGACGGCAAGCTCGATTTGGTGTCCGGCACGTTGGGAGACGTCAAGTTTTTTCAGAATACCGGGACGCTGACGGCTCCGCTCTTCAGCGAGTTGACGGGAGAAAGTAACCCCTTCAACGGCATCGGCGGCGGAAACTTTTTTGGAGTCACGCTAGGAGACGTCGATGGCGACGGCGATGCGGACATGGTGTTGAGTCGCTTGGGTGGGGACTTCCGTTTCTTCGAGAACACGGGGACTTCGACCAGTCCCGCGTTCACGGAGAGAACCGGCAGTGCCAATCCATTCGAGGGCATCAACATTGGAGGCTTCGCGAAGTCTTCGCTGGGCGATGTGGATGGCGATGGTGACTTGGATCTGTACGCCAGCCCGGGCTACCAGATCAACTTGATCCTGAATACCGGCAGCACGACCAGTCCCGCTTTTAGCTTGCAGAGCAGCGAGAACAATCCGCTGTCGGGACTGAATACCGGCAACCAAGGAGCGCCCTCGATCGTTGACTTGGATAGTGACGGTGATGCCGACGTGGTTGTGGGTCAGCAGAACGGATCCTTCCGCTTGTTCAAAGCCAGCGCCGCTGCGCCGAGCACGACGCCGGGCGTCATTCTGGTGATCAGTGCCAGCACGGGGAGCGAGACGCTGGGGACTCAGATCACGGTGACTGCGGTTTCTGATTTCAAGCAGTCCAGCAGTCAGACCGTCACGCTCGGCGTGTCTGGGACAGGGATCACCTCCGGCGATTTCACGTCCGATGCGACCATCACCATTGGAGCCAATCAGACGCGCGGCACTGTGACGTTTACGGTCAAAGACGATCTGCTGAATGAAGGCGTCGAGACGGCAACGCTGTCTCTCTCGAATCCCTCGGAAGGACTCACGCTGGGTTCGAGCACGACACAGAACATCACAATTACGGAAGACTACGACGTGGATGGTGCGGTCTTGCCGACGTACACGGAGCAGACGGGGGCAGCCAATCCGCTGAATGGTTTCGACGCGGGGGCGTATGTCGTCCCCACGTTTGGCGATGTCGACGGCGACGGCGATCAGGACTTGATTGCCGGGAAGAACAACGGCACGTTCAGTTTCTTTCGAAACACCGGAACCGCCACCAATCCGGTGTTCGCCGAAGTGACCGGCGGCGAAAGCCCCGTCAATGGCCTAAATGCCGGAAACTACTCCACTCCCGCGCTGGTCGATTTGGATGGCGACGGCAAGCTCGATTTGGTGTCCGGCACGTTGGGAGACGTCCGGTTCTTTCGGAACACCGGGACGTTGACGAGCCCGACCTTCAGTGAATTGTCGGGGTCGAGTAATCCGTTCAACGGCATCGGCGGCGGAAACTTCTTCGGGGTCACGCTGGGGGACGTCGATGGCGACGGCGATTTAGACATGGTGCTGAGCCGCTTGGGCGGAAACTTCCGTTTCTTCGAGAACACGGGCACGTCGACGAGTCCCGCGTTTACGGAGCGAACCGGCAGTGCCAATCCATTGAACGGCATCACCATCGGCGGCTTCGGGAAGTCCACGCTGGGCGATGTCGACGGCGATGGCGACCTGGATCTCTTCGCCAGCCCTGGCTACCAGACAAACTTGATCCTCAACGCAGGGACCGCCTCGACTCCCCAGTTCTTTCAACAGGGGAGTCTGCGCAATCCACTCGCGGGAAAGAATACGGGCAATCAAGGGGCACCCGTCCTCGTTGACTTGGACGGCGACAGCGACCTGGATGTGGTCTTTGGTCAGCAGAACGGGACATTCCGATTGTTCAAAGCCGCCCCCGATTCCGGCAACGCGCCGACGCTGGCCAACGCCGTCCCCGATCAAAACGCCACCGAAGACTCGCCGTTCTCGATTCAATTCACGGCGGACACGTTCAATGACATCGACGTGGACGAGACGCTGACGTACTCGGCCACGAAATCCGATGGCAGCGCTTTGCCAAGCTGGCTGACGTTCACGGCCGCGACGCGCACGTTTTCCGGCACGCCGCTCAATGCCGACGTCGGCACTTTGTCGGTCAAGGTCACGGCAACGGACAACCGCAGTCAGAGCGTCAGCGACATCTTCAACCTCGTCGTGGCGAACACCAACGACGCTCCGACCCTGGCCAATGCGATTGCCGATCAGAATGCGGCGGAAGGTGCAGCGTTCACGCTCACCTTCGCGGCGAACACGTTCGCCGATGTGGATGCGGGCGACTCGCTGACGCTGACCGCCACGCGATTCGATGGCAGCGCGTTGCCAAGCTGGCTGACGTTCACGGCGGCGACACGCACGTTCTCCGGCACTCCACTGGGGGACGATCTGGGAACCTTGTCGATCAAGGTGACCGCCACAGACACCAGCCACGCCAGCGTCAGTGAGACATTTAGTCTCGCGGCGATCGGCACGCAGGTGGTCTCGTCCGGCGGGAGTGTCGCGATCACGGACGTCGGCGGCGCGAGCGACGACGCGATCGGATTGTCGATGGACGGCGACAGCCTCGTCGTGACGCTCGACGGCGTGAGCACCGAGATTTCTCTGGACGGTTTGACCGATCTGGTCATCACGGGGGGCGGAGGCGACGACACGCTCAACGTCGATCTCAGCCAAGGCCCGTTGCCGTTCAACATCGTGTTCAATGGCGGCAACGGCGGCTTCGACACGCTGAACGTCACCGGATTCGATGAGTCCGGCCTGTTCACGTCGTACACGGCGAACTTCACCAACCGCAACGACGGAAGCATCCAATACCGCAACGGCAGCACGGTCCTAACGACGCTGACTTACACCGGCCTGGAACCGATCACCATTGCTGGCACTCCAACGGAGATCATCTTCAACCTGCCGAGCACCAATGACACCGACGTCCGACTGCTCGACATCGGCGGGGCCGACGGCGTCATGCGGTTGACCGGTAGCACCTTCGAGACGACCGATTTCTCGATTGCCGCCGCCACGTCGATCACCATCAACGCCAATGCCGGCAACGACCGAGTCACCATCCAAAGCGTCGATGCCGGCTATTCGGGCCAGGTGATCGTCAACGGTGGAGCGGGGAACGACGTTCTGGCCGCCACCACTTCCGGAATTCCCGTCATGCTGAACGGCGGCGCTGGCAACGACACGCTGACCGGCAGCGCGAACAACGACACGCTGTGCGGCGGACTGGGCAACGATGTGCTCAACGGGGGATCCGGAATCGACACCGTTGTCGAGACCGTCTCCGCGAACCTGATCCTCAACAACACACAACTCACCGGCAACGGCAACGACAAACTGACAAGCATCGAGCGAGCCAACCTCACCGGCAATGCGACCGGCAACGTGCTGGATGCGTCCGGGTTCACGCTCGGAAACGTCACGCTGCTGGGTGGCAGCGGCAACGACACCTTGATCGGCGGTGGGTTTAGCGGCGCGACAGATGACGATGGCTTCAACGACTCGCTGGATGGTGGCGCGGGAACCGACGTGGTTCGGCAAACCTCGCGAACAAGTCAAACGCTCGCGGTCGGCCCGACTCCTGGTACGAATGTTGTGACCGGGGCAAGCAGTGGTGCCGGTGATTTGTGGACGTCGATCGAGGGCCTGCACTTCATCGGCAGCGGCACCGCCGGTACGAGTCTCGATGCTTCGCTGTTTACAGGGAGCGTGACGCTCGCCGGCGGCTCCGGCAATGACAGGCTCTTTGGTGGCCGAGGCAACAATGTCCTCAACGGCAACGCGGGCAACGATTCGATCACGGGCGGCGACTCCTCCGACTCGCTCAACGGCGGTGCCGGCAACGACACGCTCCGCGGCAACGCGGGAGATGACCGAATGTTTGGCGATGAGGGGAACGACAAACTCTTCGGCGGAAACGGCCAAGACCAGATGGATGGTGGCACTGGGAGCGACGTCCTGACGGGTGAAGTCGGCAACGACACGATCAACGGCGGTGCCGGTAGCGACGCGATCAGCGGCGGAAGCGGGGACGACGTGCTTAACGGCGGGCTCGGCAACGATTCGATTCTGGGGAGGCTGGCAACGATCTCTTGAGAAGCGGAGGCGGGGCGGACTACCTCTCCGGCGAGAGCGGCGATGACCGTTTCGCAGCGTCTGGTGCTCACATCATCTTCGGTCGTGGAAATGACAGCGTCAGTGGTTCGGCCAACAACATCGACACGGTCTTCATCTTCGACTTCGAGAGATTGCTGATGTAGCTCCCTAATACGGATCGCAGGAATTAGCCGCGCGGCTAATTGTCGGGACGCGTATAAGTTGGTGCAAAGCAGATTCACGGCACCGACAAGCGCAACTCGTTGTGGAGAGGTCGGTGTCGCGCCAAGACACGGCCCCAACATCGAGCTGCCCCTCCCTTCCCAAGGGAGATGTCTGGACCACTTCGGAGTCATCCGCGAGGACTGGCCTGAAAACCAACTCGTGAGCCGCAAGACGCAAGGCACGCTGAAATCAACACCAATGGCGGAGAGCCAAAACAAAAAAAGCCGGGATTGCTCCCGGCTCTGTGATGTATCGAATTGTCGTGCCGCGGCTTTGTGAAGTGTCGCGAGCACCGTCGGGGTTAACGATTTCCGTATCCGCCACGACCGCCACGGCCACCGCCACCGAAGCCGCCACCTCCACCTCCACCTCCGCCTGGACGCGGAGCACGTTCTTGTGCTTCATTCACCTTGATGGTTCGGCCGTCGAGTTGCGCGCCGTCCATCTCTTGCATAGCAGCACTGCCTTGCCCGTCATCGTTGAAGCTCACGAAACCAAAGCCGCGCGAGCGACCCGTTTCACGGTCCATGATGACCTTCGCTTCCGCCACCTGTCCAAATCGGTCGAACGCCTGACGGAGCCCATCATCCGTCGTCGCCCAAGCCAACCCGCCCACGAAAAGTTTCTTAGCCATTCACACGATTCCTCGAACTGTCGCCGCTTTCCAGGCGGCGCGACTGAGAGACCTAGGCTTCGCAGGAGCACGCGTTGCCGCTTGCAGTGTTCGTTTTACGTCCACTCACAAGCTCGAGAACCACCCACAAGACCCAGACAGGATGCCCCGACAGCATCCATCTGAGGCAGCACGTTATCTACGCTCTCGGAAACCCGCAATGCCGAGTTCTGAATACCCCGATTGACCAAAGCTGCAGATTTTGCTCGCGCTCACTTCGCGATTCAGCGCGTCTATTAAAGCATTGGCGAGCGGGGCGGCGTCAGCCCCCCGGTGGTCGCGACCCTCACTGGAAACCGGGGGGCTGACGCCGCCCCGCTCGCCAAGAATCATTTTGTCACCGCTCCGAAGAATCATCGCGGTGAGGTTGCACGGCGAACAACTGCCAAGTCACAAACGCCGGCTTCCCTTTCCACAGCACCTTCAATTCTGGAGCCCACTGCTCGACCTCCTGTTGCTCGGCGTCGGATAGTGATTCAAAAGCTCGCAGCCCCATCCCGAATTGCGCCGGATCGCCGAGCAAACCTTGCTCGCGCAACCACCGGAACCGCTGCGGCGTCACGAAGTCGGAGTACCCATAAGTCCGGCGATATCGCAGCAACTCCTGCCAATTGACCAGCACCAGAGTGACCTCTGCCGACTCGAATCTTTCATGCACTTCGGCCATCGGTCGCAGCGGCCAATCACGGTCAGGAATGTCCTCCGCCGGACGCTTCGCCAGCCAATCCCGGAGGATCGGCTGATCAAACACCGTGTGGTAGATGACTGGCATTCGGGCATCGAAAACCTGTGCCTCGCCGACGCACAACACCGTCCCCGTCAACTGCTGCTTGCCGACCAACTGATTGAGATAGTGAATCGACTCCGCCGTGTTCTCCGTCCCCTCACGAGCTTTATCGAGGTCCGACAGATACGCATTGAACCCACACAACGGCGTCGTGATGAAACCCAGATTGAACAGCACCGACAACGCTACAAAGACTCCGCAAGCACGTTGCCAAAGTTTGCTCGGCGACCACACACAGCCCACCGCCGCCAGCAACGCGACCACCGGAATCAACGGCACCCAGAAGCGATCAATCCGATGCGTCAGCAACCACCACTGAGCGAACAGGTAAGCCACATACAACCACAGCCAAAAGTGCAAGTGGCGAGGGGCAAGGGGCGAGGGGCGAGGGGCGAGGGCTAAGGGCTGAACGTCGCAGCTTTCCGATTTGAAATCTGAAATTTGAAATTTGAAATTTGAAATCCGCACTCCAGCCAACACCGCCAGCGGCGCGAGACCAAACAGCAACGGACTCAACCAATCCGCCTTCGCCGTCACGTCAATGAACTTCTCCGCCAGATCGCTGAGCGCATAAGTCGTCGGACTATGCCCCGCATTCCACTTCCGGTGAGAAGCCGCATCCCAATCGCGTCCACCGAACAACCCGTAGGCCAGCGGATACACCGGATTGCCGGTCGCCACCAAGTTCTTCAGCAACCACGGTCCCACCGCCAGCGCCGTTCCAATCAAGAACATCAACGCGCCCCGCAACCGCTCCGGCCGAAAGCCGAAAGCCGAAAGCCGATGGCCGTTATCCTTTTCTCGAACCGCCAAAACACTCACCAACCCCAACGGAATCACCACCGACACCAACCCCGGATACTTGCACGCCATCGCGCTGCCCGCGAACAAACCCGCCAACAAGAACAACCGATTGGTCGCCGAGCCGCTCCCTTCACGACGCAAGGTCTCCACCGCCAGCAACACCGCGAACAACGCCAAGAACAGGTAGCACGACAAGGCTCCCTCAACATAAGCGATAACCGCCAAGCGGTACGTCCACGGCGTCGAGAGATAAATCACCGCCGCTAACCAGCCAACCGTTTCGCCAAACCATTTCCGTCCCGCACAGAACAACGCCAGCGCCGTCAGCGGAGCGAATCCCATCAACACCGCTTGGCCCGCCAGCGCGCCCCGATACCAATCCTGCCGCAGCACCATCCCCAGCAAGCACAGCATCTCGGTCAGGAACGGGAAGTTCGTGTAGACGTTGTGCTCCAAGAACGTGATCCGGCCGTTAAGGAAATACTCCTTCGGCCCCGTCAGGTGATACGCCTTCACGTCAAAGTCCGTCGGCGGCAGCAACGATCCGAGCAACATCGCCGTCAGAAACAAGCCGACGGTGATGATGGCGAGTCCCTTCGCCACGAGCGGGTAGGGAATCTGCTCGCCGCGCGAGATCACTCCCTTCAGCAACTCCCAAGAGCTGTGAGGCTCACGGGAGGGCGAGGCTCCCGCCGAGCCGC
>CAMDPX010000108.1 GCA_945905295.1 Planctomyces sp. SH-PL62
CCCCCGGTACTCGGCGATCCGTAAAACCACCGGGGGGCTGACGCCGCCCCGCTCGCCAGGTTTGACGGTTCGCCGCGAGGGACTCGCGGTTGTCTGGCTGGTGCTGATGCTGCCGCTGTTGTTCTTGATGCTGTGCTTCGTGGTGGAGATCGGCAACCTCTGGCTGGCTCGCGCGGAATTAGAGACCGCGCTGGAGTCCTCCGCGCTGGCGGCGGTCAAGGAATGGGGAGATGCGGGCGGCGCGAGCGGCACACTGACGTCACGTCAGGTCGGACAAACCGTGGCGGCGGCCAACTTCGTCCGCGGCACTTCGGTCGTGATCGGCACGAACTACATCGCGGCCACGGCCGGCAATCCGAATGGAAACTTGGACGGCACATTCCCCACCGCCAATCTGGTTTTCGGAGCGCTCACCAGCACCAGTCCCACGGTGGTCTTCACGTCGGGCGTGGCTCCGAGTTGTAGTGCGTCCTCCGGAACTTCGGCGGGAACCGTGTTGCTCGACGCTTCTGCTCAGAACAATCTGCAAGACGACAATGCGTGGGGCATCAATTTCCAACCACCCGTGGCGACCACGACGCCAGGGTTGACGCTCAGTCGCGTTGTCCTCGACCTGCGTGCGGGAGGGGACGTCGATGCGGCTTTTGATCTCCTGGTCACCGCGCCGAGAATCTCGGACAACGTGCCGAACCGAATTGCCTCGCAGAACGATGTCTTCGGAATCAGCAATGCGGCCCTGACACTCACCACCGTGGGGACCGTGCGGACGTGGGCCAACTCACAGGTCCGGTTCGTGTGGAACAGCACGATCCCACACATTCTGACGATCACGTTTCTGCCTTCCGGCACCGACAGCGGCTTGGCACCGGGGGATCGCCTTCGGTTTGGCGCGCGAGTCATCAATCTTCCACAAAACGATGGAGACGGTGTCGGCCGCATCTTCAGCACGGCGACGCTGACCTATGCCGTGAGTGGAATCAATCAGACACCGGACCTCCTGGTCTCCTTCGTCGACACGAGATACTCCGGCAGCAATCCGCCGCCGCTTGATCCCGATGTCCTGCCGAACTCCGCACCCTATTTGCTTCCGAACGGAGCGAACGCGGTCGGCAATGACCGACAAAGCGCCGTCGAATCCATCGGTGTCAGCACGCCTGGCACCAGCGGCAGTCCATTCGTCGTGCGCGCTCAAGCACGAGTCACCGTCACGCCGATCTGCGGCAGCCTGTTCGGCACCGTAATCGGGCCTTATCAAGTTCAAGCCGAAGCCACCGCGCGGTACGACTGCTCCACAGGCTCACCCAGCATCATCCGCGTCGATCAATTCGTGTACCCGTAACGCGGCGTGAGCGGCAGACGCCACCCCGCTCGCCAAATTCGCCGCCTATGGCGTTCGCGTGCGTTCGCGGTAACGGCGGCTGGCTTCGCTAAGGACTTTGCGTTCGCGGGCGGAGAGGCTGGCTTCGCCGTGCTCGGTGATCTTGCGGAGGATCTCATCCACCTTTTCGTCGAGCTCGTTCTCCGGCGAGGGCTCGGCGGCGTCCGCATCGGGGGAATACAACCGGACCGACTTGCGCCGCTCACGCTCGCGCCACCAGGCGGGGACGCGGCGAACGCTCAGCCAGTTCGAGAGACGCAGCTCAAAGAGAACGTAAGCAAACCCGAACAGCAGGCCGCCCAAATGCGCGGCGTGTGCGATACCGTCGTGAGTTTCGTGACCTCGCAACGCGCCCCAGATTGGCAGCGTGTCGATCACGACATAGGCCGCGACCAGCCAGCGAATCTCGATCGGGATCAACCCCATCAACAACACTTGCTGACGCGGATACCACATTGCGAAGACAGCCATCACTGCCATCACAGCACCGGACGCTCCGACGACTTGAGCACGCTCGTGCAAGAAACCGGCCTGCAAGCCAAGAAAACTCAGCCCCGCGACCACTGCCGCCAACAGGTAGAACGCGAGGAACTCGCGGCTCCCTAGACGCTCCAGCAGAGTGCGGCCAAAGAACCACAGGCACAGCATGTTGAACACGAGATGCAGCAGATCCTTCGTGCCGTGACAGAAGGCGTAGGTCAGCAGTCGCCACAGTTGCCAGCGCTGCAGCGTGTCATCGGTCGTCAACGCCAGCCATTCGGTGACACGCAACGAGCCAAAGTTTTGGCCGATGAAGACCAACACACACAGCCCGATCAGCCAGCGAATCGTGGACGAACCGCCGCCCCCCTCCGGTTGCCACTCCGGGTCTCGATAGTAGTCGCGATCTTCGAAACCCATGTCGGCACCGTCACCAGTTTCCAGTGGAGCTCGCGTGAGCGTGAACTCCGCTCTGCGATTATTGCTTAGCGATTATTGCTTGTTGTTCGCGGCCGCGCGTGGCACGTCGCCCGCCGCTTGGTCGGCGAGGCGTTCGTTTTCTTTCGTGAGCCGTTCAATCTCGTCGCGGGTCCGTTTGATCTGCCGACGCAGGTCGTCCACTTCACCCTGCGTGAGGTTGCGTTCGCCCTCCAGATCTCCCACCGACTTGTGGTAGCCCTCGATCAAATACTTGTCGAGATTCTGCTTGGCCAGAGCCGGATCGCCATTGAGTTCCTTCATCCGCAGATCCAATTGCTCGATTGCTTTTTCCTTCGCGTTCTTTTGGTACTCCAGATTTCTTTCCTGCTGCGCCACCAATTCATCCTTGATGAGCATCGTCTTCTCGTAGTTGGAAAACTGCGTTCTGTGCTGCAAGGGAATGTTGGACCGGAAACGCCAGTTGGGGCCGTATCGCCAAGTCTTGTCTTCATCGGGCCGCAACCGCCAATTGGGAGTCAACGCCGCCTGGGCCTCTTGTGCTGCGCTGATCTTGAACGCTCCGACGTAAACCATCCCCTCGGCCGAGGGTTGGAAGGCGTAAACAATCGGGATCACGTTGCCAGCGGGTGCAAAGCCGACATTGGTTCCCAGAGACACCGCTAACGTGCCTGGCTGACGGCCGGCGACCACTTGCGGAGCAGTCCAGTACCGTTCCCAGCCGTGAATGGTTGCCTGCAATTCTCCTTTGGCAATCTCCACCGCTTTCTCGGCTTCGGCCGACTTCTTCCGCAATTCCAGGACTTTGACCTTCGCTTCGGCAGTCTTCTTCTGCCAACTGCCGCGGACCTGCACCAAGCGCGAGGCTAACGGTGTCCCCGCCAGTGCCAACAACATCACCAGGATGACCAGCCAAATTCCGAATTTCTTCATGGGAAACGTTCCTTCTGGGGCAGCCGCTTGAGCGGAACCGACTCTCGCAAACCGCGATGGTCTATCCGCCAAAACTCCTTGCTGCGATCGAGACGGTCTCCGACACGTCGTCCGGGATGATACGGCGGCTTTTTTGAAGGGGTCAAGAAGGAGATTTTCGCCGCTGTCACGGAGCTTGGTCGCGTAGGGTGGGACAAGCCGCTTCGGCGCCGGCCCACCATTTTGATTTGCAACAAGAACTCCGTCTTCGCCGGCAATCCGTCGAGCAACTATTGTCCAATTGCTGGTGGGCCGGCGGTCGAAGCGACCTTGTCCCACCCTACAGACTTCGTACCCATCGTGCCCGGTCACCGATAGACTCCCCCGCCTTTAACTCGAACCTTCATCTTGCAACAGACGCTTCCATGCCCAAGCCCAAAGTCGCGCGGACCGATCTCAAACCGGGTGAAAATCTCTGCCAGCACTGCACCGCCAAGTGTTGCCGCTACTTCGCCCTGCCGATCGAAACACCGAAAACTCCCAAGGACTTCGACTATCTGCGCTGGTATCTGATCCACGGTCGCATCTCGATTTTCGTGGACGGCGACAAGTGGTTTCTGATGGTCCACAACGACTGCGAACACTTGCAAGAGGACAATCGCTGCGGCATCTACCACGACCGTCCGCAAATCTGCCGCGAATACACCACCGACGCCTGCGAATACGACGGCGACGGCCAATACGACATGCTCTTTGAATGCGCCGAGCAAATCGTTGAGTTCGCGGAAGCATTCCTGCCGCATGCTCCGCGTGCGAAGACCACAGGCAGCAAGAAGAATCTGAGCCTGCCAATCCTGAACATCGTCACTGAGTCCGCCTGACGAGCGACACCGTTCGTCAGTCGTTTTGAATTCACATTTGGCATTCTTCATTTTCCATTTCTCATTTTCCATTTGGCCCTCGCCCCATGTCTCGTCCCATCATCAAGCCGACCACCCTCAAAGGATTCCGCGACTACTTGCCCAGCGCAATGATCGCGCGTGAGAAACTCATTGATACTGCGCGGCAGGTTTATCGCAGCTACGGCTTCTCGCCGATCGACACGCCCGCGCTGGAGCACGCGGAGATTCTGCTGGGCAAAGGTGGCGATGAGTCCGACAAGCAACTCTTCCGCTTCCGCGACAACGGAGACCGCGACGTTGCGTTGCGCTTCGACTTGACCGTGCCGCTGGCTCGCTTCGCGGCGCAGCACATTCACGAGATCGGGACGCCGTTCAAGCGGTATCACATCGGCACCGTCTGGCGCGGCGAGAACACTCAGAAGGGCCGCTATCGCGAGTTCATGCAGTGCGACTTCGACACGATCGGCACGACGTCCAACGCTTCCGACATCGAAACGCTGCTCGTGATTCACGACCTTTTCGAGCAACTCGGCTTCTCGAAGTTCACGATCCGAGTCAACAACCGGCTGGTGCTTAACGGCCTGTTGCAGACGTTGGGCCTGGCGGACAAGTCAGCGGGCGTGCTGCGGTGCATCGACAAACTGCCGAAGGCTGGCCCGGAGAAAGTCGTCGCCGAGATGATCGAGCGAGTCGGCGCGACCGCCGAACAAGCCGCCGAGGTGATTGCCTTCGCGGACCTCAAAGGAGAGCCGTTTGCGATCCTGGCAACGCTCGAAACGAAACTGGCCGGCAACGAAGTGGGACTGACGGGAGTCGCTCGGTTGCGAGAACTCTTCACAACGATTCAGCAAGCGGGGGTTCCGGCCGAGCGAGTCGAACTCGATCTCGCGATCGCGCGAGGGCTCGATTACTACACGGGCACGATCTACGAGACGTTTCTCGGGGATCTGCCCGGCATCGGCAGCGTTTGTTCGGGAGGCCGCTACGACAACCTCGCCGAACTGTTCACAACGCAGAAGCTGCCCGGCGTCGGCGCAAGCCTCGGCCTCGATCGCTTGCTCGCCGCGATGGAAGAACTCGGCATGGTCGCCGCGGCTTCGACTCCGGCGAAGGTGCTGATCGCCTTCTTCGACGCGAATCACTTGGGGGACTATCACCGTCTCGCGCGCGACCTGCGTGCGGCTGGCCTCTCCGCGGAGGTTTATCCCGAAGCGGTCTCACTGGGCGACCAATTGAAATACGCCGTCCGCAAGGGCTTCCCGACAGCGGTGATCGCTGGCGATCGCGAATTCGCCGCCGGTCAATGGCAGGTCAAGAATCTGCTGACTCGCGAACAAGTCACCCTCCCGTCCGCCGAATTGATCGAGCACCTGCATCGCTTGGTGGGATAGTTCGACTACGGAACCGAACTGATCTTCTCGGCCGTCGGGAAATTCTCCGGGACCGGCAAAGTCACTTGTCCGGTGGCGGACCATTCGCTGCCGCGCGCGACGATCGATTGGAAACCGACACACTTCATGGAGTAGGTGTCGTGTCCCATGACGGTCGTGAAGACTCGGCCTTTGCCGTAAGGAATCCACCAGATCATTGGCTCGTGCGCACCGGTGCCCCCTTTGGTGGAATCCGAGAAGGCTGTCGCGATCAAGTGCATGTCGGCGGCGGGACCGCGCTGGCCGTGATACAGCTCATCCTTGGTGTGGAGCCATTCGGCGGGCAAGCCTTTGACGACGGGATGCGCGGTATCTCGCAGGCGAATGGTGAATTCGTGCTGTGGGCCGTGTCCGGCTCCGGGGCCTTGGCCTTTCGGCGTTCGCACAACTTCGCCGGCATCGTTGGTCGTGATGCGGTCGCCGAAGCCGTTTCCGCGCCAGCCGAGGCCAATCATTTTGTTGAAGTCAGGCCACTGCTCGAAGGCGTTGTTCGCGGCATGAACGATGACGAGTCCGCCTCCGCCGCCGACAAATTTTTCGAGATTTCGCTGCTCCGGTTCCGGCCAAAGTTCGCCGTTGTAGTTGCTGAGCACGACTTGGAAGTCGGCAAACTTCGGACGGAAATCGCTCCAGAAATTAGCCGGCGAATTGTGTGGTGGCGTGGTGGCGACGGAAACCTGGAAGCGTCCGCTGCGGGTCAAGAATTCCTGAAGGATCGGTGTTGTCGCTTTCCAGTTGTGATTGTTCTGACCATCCACGATCAGCAGCTTCAGTTTCTCGGCGGCTTCGGCGGAGAGAGGCAGCAGGCAGAGAGCGAATGCGGTGGCGAGCAGGAATTTCATGGCTGGTCCTTCGTAGGCACAGGCGGCTCGCCTGTGCGGCACAGGGTGAGTGTGAGAATTTGAAAGCAGCACAGGCGAGCCGCCTGTGCCTACGAGTCAGAGAAAACTTGAGACGAAACCGAACTTCGCGCGTACAATCAGGCGGCGACGGCGGGAGGGCCGGAGCTTAAGCGGCATCTCGAACCCCGGCAAATCAGAAACCCCCGGCATAGACGGAAGAGTCTCGCCGCCGTTTCTCCAGGCGGGCTCTTTTTGGGAATCGCGGCTTCGGCCATCGGGACCAGCGGACGATTACCCTAGCACGGCAGTTACAGCGATTGCGCCGACAGAACCGAATTCGCGTGGGCGAACGGAATGAAGGCCACCTGCCAAACAAAATTCTCAGAAGCTTCCTCGAACGGCTCATGCAGCTCGATTCGCTTCTGTGACTGGTCGTTCCTAACCACGAGCGGATTGTGGCCGGTGAAAAATCACCGGCGAACTGAGAAGGAGTTCTGTGATGCTTGTGCTGTCGAGACAACGCGACGAGAGCATCATCATTGGTGACAACATCGTCATCACGGTGGTGGATATTCGCGGCGATAAAGTACGTCTGGGGATCGAGGCTCCCAAAGAAGTGCCGGTCCATCGCCAAGAAGTCTACGATGCGATCCAACGAGAAAACGCTCTCAAAACCAACGCCCCTAAAGACGAGCAGCCGGCTGAGAAGAAGTCGTAGGCTCGTCTCTCAAGCTTTCAAACAGAGGCACACCCTGTCTGCGCTGGTGGAGTTCTTCCACCGGCCATGCGGGGTGTGCCTCTGTTGCTGCGCTGCCGATTATCGGGCCAGCGATTCGTTCAGCATTTGAGCGGAGTCAGCAAAGCGGTTGTTGTCTCGAAGATCGCGCAACAGCCACGGAACACCGGCGCGATGACCACCAGCGATCGCGGTTCCTCAGCCAGATTGAGCGGATGCTCGCCAGACCACTCCACTTGGCGAGTCGGAGTCATCGCCAGCCAACGGTGAAAATGACCGACGAACAAGTGGCGTTCGGGAACGGCGGAGAAACTGCGAGCCGCCTTCTCTGCGGTATCGGGCAGGCCGTCGAAGTACCACAAGTCCTCGATCTTCCGTGCATCCAGCCACGGTTCGACATGACTGAAACGGCAATTCTCGATGGTCAAATGCGGCAGCATTCGGGACATGTACTCTAAAAATACGGGGTCAGCCTCTCGACGAATTTTGTCAGCGACTTCGTAGCTCAGGCCGACATCGTGATTGCCCCAGACACCAATGGCCCCCGCCTCGCGCAACAATGCGGCCACTTGGGAGGGATTTCCAGAGGCTTGGTAGGAGTCGCACGCGTCCCCCAGTGACACGACCGTGTCGACACCCTCACGGCGGAACAAGCTCAACGCTCGCTCCAAAGACGCGACCGCTTCATGAATGTCGGCGACGATTCCAATTCGCATGGTCATTGTGTCTGGGGCAATGAGACCGACTTCACGGGGAACAGTCGACTCAACAGCAGATGCGTCGGAAAGAACAGACACGTTGGCAGCACCAGCATCATCAAACCGAGATAGGCCAGTGGCGGCAGCGACTCTTGAGGCTTCTGGTCGCTGAAGCCATGCACGTAGTTGATGTTGACCGGCAGATTCGGATTGTCGGCGGGTGCGGGCTGAGCCGGCATCGCGAAGAAGCAAATCAGGACCAAGCCCCAGGCCAGCAATGTCCAAGAGAGGAACGCGCGACGGTCATAGCCCAACCGGTGCAGCAACCACAGCAACAGGATCGGCAACCAAAAGTGAAAGAACGACAGCCCGCGTACAAACAATGCCTTTTGCGGATCGAACATGTACCGGGTCATGCCCGACACCGGCAGACCAAAGAGCAGCCCCAAGAAATCCAACTGCCAGAGCAACTGTGGCAAGACGATCCCGACGGCGGCCATCGACACCAGCAACGCGCTTTCACGCCAGACAGCGACCAGCGTCAACAACACGGCGACATCGCAGAAGTACAGAAAATTCGTCGGCCCATACGTCTGCAAGTAGTAAGGCACGAGGACCGCCGCAAACGCCGAATAGGCGATTTTCACCGTTTGCGGAATGCGGCCGTGTCGAGTGCTCATTCGCGCCGCTCCTGAGCTAAGTTCGTGAGTCGCCTTGCTTCAACAACTGCTCCAGAACGTCCGACAAATCACCCCCGTCCGCGGTCGTCCACATGATTTGCCCGTTCTTGCCGATGACATAGACCCACGGCAGATATTCGTTACGCAGTTCCTGCATGGTTGGTCCGGCCCCCCAACCATTTGGCCAACGGGCACCGGCCTTTTTAAGGATGCTTTGAATCTTCGCCTGTTGTTCTTCGCCTTCGGAGGTCAGTCCGATGAAGACGACTCCCCGTTCCGCGAATTGATCGTGGAGATCGACCATATGTGGCAGCGCTCTGAGACAGGGTCCGCACCACGTTGCCCAGACGTCGATGACCACGACCTTCCCCGCCATTGATTCTTTCGTGGGTGCCTCGCCGTTCACCCAGCCAGCGGCCGCGATGGTCGGAGCCGGTCCTTGCGGCCTCAACGCGCCGTCCTCCGGTTTGCCAAACCAAGAGAGTGCCGTCACGCCCACAGCGAGGAGCAACAAACCGAAAAACACTTTTCCGGCGTGACTCGTGCGCCGGAATTCGTTGGGGAGATCCGGGTCCATCTGAGGTTCGTGCGGCATAGAGTCACCTTACAAACGCGACGACTTTGAACGAGCGGAATCAGGACTTCGTGATCTGTGCTTCGACCAGCGAACCCATCTCTGAGGTGCTGACGCTCGTCCCACCGGCGGCGATGTCTGTTGTGCGATGCCCGGCGTTGAGCACCGCATCGACAGCGTCTTCGACGGCACGAGCCTCGGTCTCCAGGTTGAGTGAGTGCCGCAGCAACATCGCCACCGCAAGGATCGTCGCGAGCGGATTCGCGATCCCCTTGCCCGCGATGTCCGGTGCGGAACCGTGAATCGGCTCGTACAAACCCGGCCCCGATGAACCGAGCGACGCCGACGGCAGCATTCCCATCGAACCGGGGAGCATTGCTCCCTCATCGGTCAGAATGTCGCCGAACAGATTCTCGGTCACGATGACATCAAAACTCTTCGGCTTTGAGATCAAGTGCATGGCCATCGCATCGACCAGCAAGACTTCGTATTGCACGTCGGGGAACTCATCGCGCACGACGCGCTGCGAGACCTCGCGCCACAGCCGAGACACTTCCAAGACGTTGGCCTTGTCCACTTGAGTCAGCTTCTTGCGGCGTCCTTGAGCGGCTCGCGCGGCCATGCGCGTGATCCGTTCAATCTCCCCCGTGTTGTAGATCATCGTGTTGAAGGCTTCCTCGCCCGAAGGATGCGATCGCCGGCCCGACTCGCCGAAGTAGATGCCGCCGGTCAGTTCGCGGAAGAAGAGGATGTCCACACCGGCGACGATCTCACGCTTCAGCGGCGAAGCATCCACCAGCACGTCATACGCTTTAACCGGCCGCACGTTCGCAAAGAGTTGAAGCTCTTTGCGAATCTTCAACAGCCCAGCTTCTGGCCGAGTCTTTGCACGCGGGTCATCCCACTTCGGCCCGCCGACGGCTCCGAGCAACACTGCGTGCGACTTCTTACAAGCTGCCGCCGTCGCGTCCGGTAAGGCCGAGCCGGTTGCGTCGATCGCACAGCCGCCGATGAGGCAGGTCTCATACTCCCACCGATGCCCGAACTTGCGAGCCACGGCATTCAACGCCTTTTGTCCTTCGGCAACCACTTCCGGCCCGATCCCATCGCCGGGCAACAACACAATTTTCGCGTCCATCGTGCGAGACCTTTTTCTAAATCAGCCGGAACGCGCTCGCGTCCGGTTTTGTGTTCAACCGGGGCTAGCGCCCTGCGGCTGATAAAACATCTTGATCAAAGGGCCGGCAATGTAGCGGCGGGCCGAGGTCATCTCCACGATGTCGCTCGCTACGACCGACACGATCCGAACACCGAACACGCACAGCGGCCGGTTCCGCCGATCCGAGCTGAAGCGAGCCGCAATCGCCAGCCGATTCCCAAGAAAACTCAACGTCTCCGCGGCGTCACGCCGCCGTCTCAACTCGCGAAAGAGCGGCCCATGCTCCGAGCTTTTTGCTTCGCCGTCGGCATCTTCGTCGCCCTCTGGGGGACTACCTTCTTGATGGTCGAACAAATGACCTTCTCCTGGAAGGTCGAGCCGGTGGTCGAACGCGATCCGTCGTTCCGCGGCTTCTATGTGACCATGAACGAGAGCCGCCAGCGAGTCTTCAATCCACCGCAATGGATGGCCTTCTGCCTGATGTCGGTCGGGTCCGTCACGATGCTGTATTCGCTCGTGCTGCCGAAGAAGTCCTCGTAGGTCAGCCTTTCCAGGCTGACCCGAATAACGATTGACGCGATTCTGGCCGTTCGGGTCAGGCTAGAAAGCCTGACCTACGACAAGTCGGCAATCGGCCGACCGTCCGAAAGGATCGCGATTGGCCGTCCGGAGTGATCCAGAAAACTCCGCTCCGTGTCGATGCCGAGGTGACGATAAACGGTCGCCAGCAAGTCTTGCGGAGAGAACGGCTTCTCGGTCGGAAACTCCGATTTGGAATTCGTTGCTCCGACAACCTGTCCCATGCGCAAGCCGCCACCTGAGAGCAACGCGGAATACGCCTGCGGCCAGTGATCGCGGCCAGTCCCTTGAGCGTTGTGACTCAAGCGCGGAGTGCGACCGAACTCGCCCACCACGACGATCAGCACGCGCTTGTCCAAACCGCGCTCAAAGACATCTTCGATCAACGTCGCCAGGGCTTGGTCGAGATACGGCAGGCGAACGCGCATGTAGTCGCCGAAGTGACCCGGCCGCATCGCGTTCAGGATGTGGTCATCCCAGTTGGTGAACTCCGGACCGTTCTTGGGGGTGTTGATCGCCAGGTTGATGACCGCCGCTCCCGCTTCGGCCAGTCGCCGAGCCAGCAGGCAGCCTTGCCCCCACAAGTTGCGGCCGTATCGGTCACGCAGCCGAGGCTCTTCTTGTGACAGATCGAACGCGTTCGCGGTTGTGGTACTGGTCAGCAACTCGAACGCCCGTTCGCGAAACTGACCGGCAGCTTCAAGCTGTCCGCTTTGATCGAGGTCTCTTCGCAAGCGATCGAAGCCGGTCAGCAACGCCTTGCGATTCTCCAAAGTCGCCAAGTCGCGACCGACGCTGATCTGCGTTTTCAGCGGTGCAAAGTTTGACGATGACGGATCGCCAACCTCAAATGCCGCATGATGGCGACCAAGATACGTCGGCCGGGTGTAATACGACTGGCTGGGAACAGCGAGGTAGGGCGGGATCGCATTCGGTCCCAGTCCGCGCACCCGACTGGCTACGGAGCCGAAGTCGGGATGCTCACTCTTGGATTGCGACGTTGGGTCCAGCACGCTGGGACGTTTGCCGGTCAACACGATGATGCCGCCGTCACTGTGGATGCCGATGTCGTGATTCAGCGAACGCACGATCGAAAACTTGTCGGCGACCGCTGCTTGCCGAGGAAACAATTCGCAGAGGTCCATTCCCGGCACGTTGGTCGGAATCGGCGCGAAGATGCTGCGATATTCCACAGGGGCCTGCGGCTTCAAGTCATACGTTTCCAATTGCGAAGGACCACCGTGAAGATACAGCAGAATCACGGACGTGTCCGCGTTTTCCGTCCCGGCCGCCGCTCGCGCCGCGAGCAGATCGCTTAGAGCCAAGCCCCCCAAAGCCAACGCGCCCACATGCAGAAACTGGCGGCGATCCAGCGGACCGGAACAGTGCTGGGCAGTCATTGGTGATCCTTTCGCGAGCCGCATGGCGCTAGCCGCGGGTCGATGAACACAACCCGCGGCTAGCGCCTTGCGGCTCAAAAACTCATCGGTCAGCGCAACTCGAAAACATGATAGCCCCAAGCGGGAACGTCGAGATACAGGCCCGGCTCGACTAACTCGTGATCGAGTCGATCATAGACGGCCTCACTCAGCCAGTCGCGAAGGCGGATGGTTTTTCCGAGTCGTTGCACAAACGGGAGTTGGACGTGGCACTGGCTTTGATGCGGAGCATAGTTGACCGTCACCAAGCGATGTTGTCCGTTCAATCCGCTCCAGTGAAAGACGATGAAGTTGTCGTCAGTCCAATTGCCAGCCCAGGCCGAAGTCGCTTCGAGCAGTTGCCAGTCACCGTCGCGAAAGACGGGGTCGCACAAAACATCCAGCACTCGATGATAGAACTCGACCGCGCGAGCATTGACCGGTTCGACAGGCCAACGGTTGAGGTGCGGAGACAAACGCAGGCGACGACCCTCGAACTGACCTTGATGAAAGAAGCGGAGTCCCGGCGAGAAAAACGTCAGCACCGCGGCCGCTTCATGGACCTCAGGAGCGAATGTCGCCGCAACACGCGGTTCGTCGTGGTTCTCCAAGAACCGCGCGAGCTTGTCTTGGAAGTCGAGACCCGCTCGAAAGTGATTGCGCACCGGGCCGGGATGTTGCTCGCGCAGGCGGTCGTACAGCCGCTTGTCGTAGGTCGCGTCGAAACCTTGTTGCTGCAGAGTCCATTCCAAGTCCCAATAGACTTCGGCCATGAATAAGAAGTCGGACGACTTCTCCTTCACGCGAGCAATCGCATCCGGCCAAAACGGTGGCATGGCGATGTGCCACGTCCGCTCGAAAACTTCCGGCAGGATCAGCATCGCCATGTCACAACGGACGCCGTCGCACATCCCGGCGAGCCGCAGCAGCGTCTGCGTCATCGCTTCGCGCAACCCGGCGTTGCCGTAGTTCAGTTGCAGCGTGTCGGGCCAGCCAGAGAAATACGGATCGCGACCGTAGGCCATCACTCTCGAACCCGCGGGTGTGATCACACGCGTGAAATTCTGCGGCTCGTTCGCGAGTTGCTCTTCGGTCCCGCCGATGAAATAGTCGGGATGCTCGGAAATCCACGGATGATCCGGAGCCATGTGATTGGGGACGAAGTCCAGCAGCAGCCGCAGGCCAGGCTTCCGCATCCGCTCTCGCAGCCGAGCCAACGCCGCGTCGCCGCCAAGGTCGTCATGCACGTGGTAGCCAGTGATGGCAAAGCACGAACCGGGAATGTCCTCGTCGGTGAGATCCGGAAGCGTCGCTTCATACTCGTGCCGCCATTCGGGATTCTCGCGCGACACGCGCTGTCCGGCGGCTCCAGTCTGCCAGACTCCCAGCAGCCAAATCCAATCGAAGCCGGCATTGGCGAGCTCAACCCACTCGCGATCGGGGATGTCGTCGAGCGTGGCCTTGCGGCCCAACTTGCCAGACAGTTCGCGCAGCCATGCGCGGGTGTTGATTTGATAGAGCAGCGGCGATCGGGGTGTCATCAGGGTGTCCTCGCAGTTGTCGCGAGTGTATGCGTCACTCGTCAGACTCGAAACCGCTCCTAAAAAGCAGGCCGCGGGAGAGGCTGGTCCACTGAGCGACTTTCGCGAGCCGAAGTCGGTTGTTGCACGACGACGACCCAGCCGGTGTCATGCAGTTCGCGAGATGCGGTGCGCAGGATGACCGGCTCGAATGCGGCAATCCATTGGCTCGTGGTGTGATCGTCGGCAGCGTCGGTGAAGTGATCTTTGAAGAACCCTCCGGTGGCGAGATGTTGCCGTTGCTGCTGGATGCGTGACAGACGCAGTTGCTCTAACTCGGCGACGAGCGGTTCCGGGATCCGTTGAGACTTTTGAGCCAGCGTGCCACTTTTATGCCGTGAGTCGTACAGGACTGTGCCGCGCTCATCCTGAGCGCTGGCGTTCGTATCGACCAGTCGCAGGACTCGGTTGCCGCCCAACTGGGATTCGAGGATTCCAAACTGACCGATCTGCATGCTCGTCGCTAAGACGCCGATGACCCGACGGTCGTTCCCTTTGCCAGTCCAGATCGGCGCGGAGAGCGTCACCACCAGCGATTCGTCCGTCTGACTGCGGAAGACGTTCGAGCGATGCGGCCGAGTCAGCGGCGCGAGTTCTTGCTTCTGGCTCGGATCAACGTCACGGCCGAGTCCGTGAAAGTAGTCTCGAAACACAAAGTTCTTGCCGATCGTCTCGGACTTGGGGTAGCGACCGCGCAAGGTGCCCTGGTGATCGAGCACCATCCAGCTTTTGGCGGGAGCCATCGAGTCGTACTGAGAGATGCGGTCGCTCAGCCAGAGTTGCAGGTCGCGGTCGCCGACGGCGGGATCGAATGGCTCAGACTCCAAGGCTTGGAGCCGTCGGGGCAATTCGGGATCGGCGGCCTCGCGTTCCAAGATCAGCCAGCGCGATTGCAGATCCTGACCCACGGCTTTGGCGATAAACTCGGCGGCCAATTGCAGGCTGTCCTGGTGAGTCCTTTCGGCGTCGTTGCGTGCCTCGCGTTCATTGTCGGCCGACCGGCTGAGTTGCATGGCCGCCAGCGTCACCACCAGCGACACGACCACCAGCGCCGTCAGAATGGCTTGCGTCCACACTCGGTGGTGCCGAGTCCAGCGGCCCATTCGCTCCGAGAATCCTTCGTGGTATGCGGCGACCGGTTCGTCTGACAGCCACAGTTCCAGGTCATCGGCGAACTCCAGCGCGGTGGCATAGCGCTGCACTGGGTCGATCGCCATTGCCTTTTCACAAATCGCCGCGAGTGGCCGAGGGATGCGCTTCTCGAAGAGGCACGGCGAAACCCAGGCACCCAAGCGAGCCTTGCGGACGACCTCATCGGCCGATTCTCCGGAATACGGAGCACGGCCCGTCAGCAATTTGTAGAGCGTCGCGCCGAGCGAAAAGATGTCGCTCGCCGGACGCACGACCGCGCCATTGGCTTGTTCCGGACTCATGTACGCGGGAGTCCCCACCGGACACCCCGTGCCTCCGGACGAACTGCCGGTGCCCGATCCGGGCATCAAGGTTTCTTCTCCGCTGGCTTTGGCCGAATCATCTCGGTCCACCGAGATCGCCAAGCCCCAATCGACCATCAACGTCTCGCCGTATTTCCCCAGCATGATGTTGTCGGGCTTGATGTCCCGATGCACGATGCCTCGATTGTGCGCGTAGGCCACCGTCTTGCAGGCGGAGATGAAACGCATCAGTAAGTTGTGCAACTCACTGGTTCGTGCCGCCGAAAACGGTGCCGCTTCGCGCAAGACGTGCCCGTCGGTTTGCGCGGCACGCGGGGTATGAAGTTGGAGGATTGTGGCATCGAGTGTCACGCCGTTAATAAACCGCATGGCGTAACAGGCGCGACCATCGGAAGCCCGGCCAATGCCATACACCGGCACGACGCCCGGATGATCCAGCTTCGCGGTGACTTCGGCTTCGAGTTGAAACTGGATCTGGATTTCGGGGCGACGGCTATGCCGATCGCGAATAAACTTGAGCACCACATCGCGTTGCAATTCCAAGTCATCGGCGATGAAGACTTCACCGAGTCCGCCGCGTGCCAGAAATCGCAGCTTCTGGAAGCGATGCTGAAAGACCAGCGTGTCGTGTTGTTCTTCCGGCACAGTGGTGGGCTCGGCCACTGTGGCGTTCGCGTCACCGCCCGTGTCGAGTCCTTGAGTCATCAACGCGGGGCTGTGCTGGATCTCTTCGATGCGCCGCTCGACTTCGGGCTTCAACTCCGGGCAGTCTGAGCACAACTCGTCCGCAGAAGCGAACACCCCCTGCTGATACCGACGCTGCCACTCGGCCATCAGATCGTGGATCTGGATCACGTTTGCCATCGCGATTTCCCCAACGACTCAAGTCCTTCAGAACCTACTTCACGGAGCCTGTCCTGGCGGAAAGCCAAGTGAAATCTATCCAGCGATCAGCGCGGGTGCTATCAGTCTCAGCAGGATCGCGGTTATACACATCCGAAAGAACACGTCTCCGAATCGTCCACACAACCGGCAGGATCGGTTTCGCGCGGGCGAAGATTGCGAAGCTGGCTAATGTGCCGTGAGACTTCGGGGGAGGGCATCTCCTAGACTTCGCGACCTGGAAAACTGATTTTTGCCGTGTACTCCGTTCGGGGCACCTCATGTCGACTGTGATGACTCCTCCACAACCATCGCGAGCGCAACCGACTCCACAATTCGTCGCGCTGGCCGATGCGTCGCTGCTCGAGGACAAAGTCCCGCAGCATCTCAAAGCGTCGGCGGTGACGGCCGGGCTGACGCTCGCGTTGGGCTTGCTGTTTGTGGTGCTCAGCGTGCGTCCGTTATGGCACACTGATTTATGGGGACACTTGGCTTATGGTCGCTGGATCGCGGCGGCGAAAGCGGTGCCGGCCGTGGAACCGCTGATGCCGCTGGCGAAGGGCGTCCCTTTCATCGACACGGCTTGGCTGTCGCAAGTGGTCGGCTTCGAAGTGATGAATCGGCTGGGCGTGACGTCGCTCACCTTTTTGTACTCCGCCGCGATTACGGCGATGGCGACCATGCTGCTGTGGCGCGGCTATCGTCGCTCGCAAAGCGCGGGGATCGCGCTCGCTGGTGTGGGATTGTGGATGTTGGCGTGCTGGCAACATCTCAACATCATGCGACCGCAATTGGCGGGAATGTTGTGTTTCACGTTGTTGCTGACGCTGATGACCTCGCGGCATCGCCGAGCGTGGCATTGGGTGGCGGTGCCGGCACTGTTTGTCGCGTGGGCCAACTTGCATGGCTCGTTCATTGTCGGCCTGCTGCTGCTGGCGGGTTTGGCTGTGGGCCGATCGCTCGATCTGGTGGTGCGCTGCGGCGAGTTCCGCGCGATCCGGCGCGACAGCCATGTCCGCCGTTACGTGATGTTGCTGGAGTTGGCGGCGGCCGCCGTGTTGCTCAATCCGTATGGCCTGCGGCTGTACGCCGAAGTGCTGAGCGTCGCGAACAACCCCAATGTGGCCGAGTTGGTCGAGTGGGCTCCGCTGCAATTGCGGATGGTTCAAGGTCAAGCGGCGGCCGTCGTCGCGTTGCTACTGATCGTGCTGTATCGCCTGAGTCCTCGCCGAGTGACTACGGCGGAGGTGCTGTTGCTGTTCGGTTTTGGTGCGGCGGCGCTGTGGTCTTCACGCATGCTTGTCTGGTGGACTCCGCTCGCCGTGACGTTCGGAATGCAGCACGCCAGCGCAATCTGGCACGCCAGGTTCGCCCGGTTGGAAGGACGTGTTCCCGCCGTTCGCAACGGCCGTTGGAGCGTCGTCACGGTCGGCCTGGTTTGGATTTGCTTCGCGTTCACGCCGTTCGGCGGCCGATTGCTGCACGGCAAGGACGGCAAGTTGGAGCAGATGGTCTCCCACCAGACACCGCTGGCGGTCACGCAACATCTCACGAAATTAGCAGAGCAAAACCGCTTACCGCGCGGGCAGGCGTTCAACACCTACGAGTGGGGCGATTACCTGCTCTGGGCCGGGCCGCCAAAGTTGAAAGTCTTTCTCGCATCGCATGTGCATCTTGTGCCGCGCGAGGTCTGGAACGATTACATCGCGATCAGCGACGGCGCTTCCGGCTGGGAAGAAATGCTGGACCGGTACGGAGTGAATTTGATTGCCATCGATCAAGCGACGCACGCCGGGCTGATCGCTCGGCTCCGCGAGAACGAGAATTGGCGTCAGTCGTACTCAGACAATGTCGGTGCCGTCTACATTCGCCGCAAAGCAATTTAAGGTAGATCTCCCATGAATCTGCGTCGTGTTCCCACGGTGTTACTACTCGTCCTGCAAGTGCCAATCGTGGCGGCGTTCGCTTGGTCATATACGTCGCTCGGTCCAGAGTCGCAGCGGCAGGTGCGCCGTTTGGTCGTGGCCAAATCGCAGAACATCGAACTCCCCTTGGAGCGGGACCAGGCATTGCAGATCGCTCCGCTGTATGACGACCCGCAATTGGTCAGCGACGAGCAACTCGCGGCCGTGCTGAGTCCGATTGTGCCGCACTTCCCGGCCAAGAAGATGAAGCCGAACCATGTCGAGCACGCGCTCCGCACATGGCACGTCGATGCGAAATTCCAAGACCCGGACGCGCTCTCTGGCGAAAAGCTGCGCGACTTCTTGATCGACTACGATCAATTCCTGAAATCGTGGAAACCGGAAGCCGAAGGCGATCCGGCACCCGTTCCGCTGTTGGAAGATCGTGCCGATGACGGCATCTATATCCGTTGGGGGCGTGACTCAAATTCGGTCTCCGTGCATCACGACCACCTGCTGGCGTGCCTGACCGAGGCAGGATTGCCGTTATCTCAGCCGGTCTTCACGCCGGGTCGCCGCGATCTGACGTTTCGCGATGTGCTGCGGCAAGCGTTGCGTGACTTTCGCTACGACGAACGTGAGACGGAATGGTCCGTGATGGCGTTCGGCCTGTGGCTCCCCCCCACAAAATCGTGGCGGTTAAACGACGGTCGCGAGATGTCGTTCGACCTGCTGGCTCAGCGGTTACTGCGCGGACACAAGAAGATGGGAACGTGTGGCGGCACACATCGGCTGTACTCGCTGACGGTCCTGCTGCGGCTGGACGAGCAGTTCGACATTCTCTCCGACGACGTGCAGGTTGCCGTGTTCAAACACCTGGAGTCGGTACGCGACATTCTGAAAGTCAGCCAGTTCGAGGATGGCCACTGGCCATACAACTGGCCGACGGGTGAAGACGCGGTCAAGAAACCCGACCTGTCGATCCCGCTGTTCCGACATGTCATCGCCACCGGGCATCATCTCGAATGGCTGTCGATCGCGCCGGAGTCACTGCATCCGCCGCGCGAGCAAACTCGGCAGGCGGCCGCTTGGATCATTCAGAAGACGATCGCGATGACGGAATCAGAGATTTTGGACAACTACACCTTCTTCTCACACGTCGGCAACGCGCTCTGCTTATGGCGCAAGACGACCCCTTCCAAGTTTTGGATGGAGTGGGAGAAGACTCACCCGTTCGTGCCCAAGCCGAAGAAAGAGACCGAACCGAAGCCAACGGTCAAAGCCACGCCCGGCAAACCCGGTGAGTCTGCCGTGAAGCACTGAGAGGCAAAACAGCATTTGTCCGGGGTCAGGCACCGCAAAATTCAAAATTGGCGGAACCAAGCGTTGGAAGTACTCAGGACGTAGCTCCGCCAATTTTGAATTTTGCGGTGCCTGACCCCTGCCTGTGGAATTGTTGTTTTGCACCCGCTTCACTTCGCCTGGCTGCACCTGACTCGCGCGACTTCGAATCACTGCGCGGAAGAGTCGGGACGGAGTCCCAACCTACGCTCGCGGCGGCAAGCTGTTCGGCCGCGCGAAGATCATGCGACCGGTGCTGCTTTGCAGCACGCTCGTCACGGTCGTCTCGAGTTCTTTGCCGATCATCTCGCGAGCTTGTTCGCAGACGACCATCGTGCCGTCGTCGAGATATCCAACCCCCTGCCCTGGTCCCTCGCCCTCGCGGATCACGCGGACTTTTAGAGGATCCCCCGGCAGATATCTCGGCCGCAGCGAACTGGCGACGTCGTTGAGGTTAATGACTTCGACTCCCTGCACAGCAGCCACGCGGTTGAGATTGAAGTCGCTGGTGACGACGCGACCGTTCAACTCTTTTCCGAGTTCCACCAGTCGTTGATCGACGGTCAGGCCACGATAGTCGAGATCCTTCTTCTTTGTGTCGTAGACCGAGACCTCTGCGTGCGGCATCTGTTGCAGCTTGGCCAGGACTTCTAACCCCCGGCGGCCGCGAATTCGGCGGTTCTTATCTTGTGAGTCAGCAATGTCCTGCACTTCTTTGAGTACAAAGTCCGGGACGATCATTTTCGAGTCGAGGATTTTCGTCTCCACGACGTCGGCAATCCGGCCATCGATCAAGGCGCTGCTGTCTAGGATCAGCGGCCGAATCCCTTTCAATTCGCGAGCGAACTCAACGTACGGAATCACGAATCGAAAGTCGTCGCGCGTCTGGACCAACAGCGAGGTACTGAAGTAGGTAATCATCAGCGTCAGCACCATCACGATCCCGCCACGATAGGTTTCCATGCTCTTCATTGAGGCGAACACCGGATTGATCGCCTGCACCATCAAATAGCTCAGCAACACGCCAATCAGCAGCCCGAAATAGATTGCGGAAATGACCTCGACACGCTTGCGCGGAATGAAGACGTCAACCAGCGTTCCGACTTGCGTGATCAACATAATGAGCAGAAAGGCCACAATTTCGTGGCCTTCGATGATCGCGGGCGGCTTGTTGGACGGATGCACGAACGCCGCGATGGCGCTGGCACAGATCAGAAAGTAAATCGCTCGAAGAACGATCAGAAACATGGTGGAATCACATTCGATTTCGGAGTGAGGACAATTCCGGCCTCCGGTCAGAGAGCCTGAAGAATCGTCAAGTAGACGATAATCACAGAGAACCGCGCGATGCAACCACCGTCGCAACGTCTGCGAAAGTTGGTCGATCAGCTTGGCACGCTCGCCAGATCGGCTCGCAACAGTTGATACAACGTGTCGAGCGATTGCGGGATGACCTTCGTATCGGCGATGACCGGCATGAAATTCACATCGCCGTTCCAGCGCGGAACGATGTGCCAGTGCAAATGTCCCGGCAAGCCGGCTCCAGCAACGCGGCCGAGATTCAAACCGATGTTGAATCCTTCCGAGCCCATCACGAGGCCTAACAGTTTGGTCATACGCCGCAGTTGAACTTGCAGGTCGAGCAACTCCGCATCCGAAAGTTCTTCCAGCGTCCCCTTGTGCTCGCGCGGAGCGACCAGCAAGTGGCCGTTGTTGTACGGAAACCGATTGAGCACGATCAGCGAATGCTCGGAGCGATCGACGACGTAGTTCTCGGCGTCGTGAGTGTCATCGCGATAGCGGCAGAGAAAGCAGCCGGTCGGCGGCTTGTCAGCGGCGTCCTTATCCACCGCATTGACGATGTAATTCAGACGCCAAGGAGCCCACAACGTTTCGTGCGACATGATCGAACTCCAAGCAATCAGCGATCCTTCGGGATGTAAAGCAATTGCTGCGATTTCAGCGTCGCCACAGCATCCAGGCCGTTCGCCGAACGGAGCTTCTCCGCACTGACGCCATATCGTTTGGCGATGCTGGCCAGCGTCTCGCCCGCTTTCACGTTGTGATAGGTCGCGGAGTCCGATTCGATCGGCAGATTGAGCACGGACTCAGCCGGAACCTGTTGGAAGTCGGGCGTGTCGAGCGTCGGCAATCCCGATGAGTTGGCCGGAGTTGAACTCACGGCCGAGGGCGCGATCGGGGTTGTCGTTCGGCCGGGATTGACCACCGGTGAACCACAACCCAACAACGCCGAGGCCATCAGCCAGGCGGTCGCGGTTCGCCAAAAGCGTGTGAGCATCATCCGTGAAACCTCAACGAGTAGATCTCAAACAAGCGCCTCCCTCACTGAGGCAAGCTCAGTGGGGCGTTGGCTCAGAACTAGAACGCAGGCTGAGCCGATTGACCGGGCAATGTGGGTGGCTCCGTGACTCCGTTTTTGGCGTTCGCTGTCGCTCCGACGGCCGGTTGCGGAACGATCACACCGCAGGACATGACGTATTGAATGGCTTGATCGAGCGACATATCGAGATCGAGCAACTCGCTCTGTTTGACATTCATCGTGTAGCCGGCGAACGGCACCGGTGCGCTGGGGATCAACACGTTGACCAGCGGTTCGCCGGCGACTTGCACGCATTCGGACATCCCGTCGCCAGTGACGAACGCCAACGTCCAGATGCCGGGGCGCGGGTACTCGATCGCCACCACTCGGCGGTACTTCGGATCTTTCTCGGCGAGGAAGAAATCGGTGACGTGCTTGACCGACGTGTAGATCGCGCCAACCAGTGGCACTCCAGTGACGAACGAGCCGACTCGCAAGATGAACCACGCGCCCAAGCGGTGCGTCACAATTCGGCCGACCGAATAGACCGCGACGATGCAGATCACGATGGCGATGGCGGTGAAATGGAACCAAGGTTGAAAGTTCCGAGTCGTGGCCAGTTCCATGTAAACGCCGGTCGCCGTCTTCGGCATCTTCAGCGGACCGAGCAGGTCGTAGACCTCGGCATAATCGGTGTACGGCACGGCCAGCGAATCGAACTGCACGAAAGCCACGCGCATCAGTTTCTCACGAACCGATTTCGTCGTGTCTTCTCGCGTTTCGGGGGTCGCCTGTTTGAGTTCCCCCAGCAGCACCTTTCGATGTTCGTTCGACACCAGGTACTGTCGCTCGCGGAAGGGCAGCGATGGCAAGCCGTCCGGTTTCACCAGCTCGGAACTGGGGCGAGTCTGCTGTTGGACGACCGCTTGGGCGATGCAGGATCGCACCGCCCAACTGATCGGCTGCACGATGAAATCGTTGATGCCGTGCAGAATCCAAAACAGGATGAACAGCGTCACAATCGGAGGCAGCGTGATCGCCAGTCCGCGCAGAAAGATTCTCGTCGCCGAAGGATCGTTCGGCTTGAGACTCGACGGCAGGGAAGAACCGCTGGGCGAAGACATGCGTAGAACCAACCGGCCGCGCGGGAAATTTTGGAAACTCAGATAATCGACGCAGGGGGGGCGGCCGGAGTATAGTCTGACTCAGTCCTCGTTCAAGGACTTGCGCGGCTCTGGTGGAACGGACTAACGCGCGTTCGCATTTCCAGTCTTCAGTGAGTTTCGCAAAAGGAGAGTGTCATGCAACGCCTTCAAAAAACATTTTGTGTCGGAGGGATTTTGGGACTCTGTCTGAGCTTATCCGCTCCGGCTCAAGCCCAAGTGATTTACGTGCAGTCGTCGAATTTTCGCGCGGCACCGGTCACGCAATCCTTCGTGCAGACGCGGACGATTGGTTCGCCGCACTATTCTTACTCTTACGGAACCAACTACTCCTACGGAGGCAATTACGGCTCGAACTACTCCTACGGCCAAGCTTTGAACAACCGAATCTCCGGCCCGGCGAGGTGGCACGAAAATGTTTATTTGCCTGAGTCGAGCTATGAGGACGCGGGAGTTTCGAATCAATCGTATGTGGTCTCTCAACCGGTGGTGTCTTCGCGAGCCGTCTCGTCCCGATCCTTCGTGGCTGCCCAGCCCAGATTTGTGACTCAGCCCGTGACGACGTACCAATCAGTGGTGTCTTCGCAGCCGGTTTATGTTTCACAGCCGGTGGCCTCGAATCGCACTTTTGTGATGTCTCAGCCAGTGGCCTCGGCTCGCACCTTTGTGATGTCTCAGCCAGTGGTTCAATCGGAGCCGATCGTGGTTTCACAGCCGGTGGTGCGAGTTTATCACTCGGCAATTCCAGAGCCTCAAGCAGCGCGTGCCGAGGCCGATTGTAAGAACAAGCAACTGCAGTCCTCCGATCCGAAGGTCTCGGTCAGCGAGTCGTCCGACGGACGTCGCGTTAAGACCTACCGCTATGAATACGAACTCGATCACCGTCCGGGGCGCGTGACGATCGAATTCGATTCCAAAGACTGATCCGAGTGAATGTGCAACCTCAACAGCGGAAGCCGCGGCGAGTAAAACGCCGCGGCTTCTGTTCTTTGTGGAACCCAGCTCATTCAACCGAGTTCATTCAACCGAGCGATACAGTGTCTTCGTCACGAGAAAACCGAGTGACTGATACAGCCTTACGGCGGTCACATTGGCGGCCGTCACTTCGAGCGAAATGTGAGTCAGCCCGCTCGCGCGAAAACCACACAGCGCGGCTTGCACGAGCGCTCGGCCCAAGCCGAGTCCGCGATGCTCCGGCACGATGCCGACGTTTTGAATCGCTCCCGAATCGGGGATCGGCGCGAGTCCCTGAATCGTGCCGCAATCGACGCCGCCAACCTGAGCGGCGTCCTCACGAATCAAGAGCCACGTCGCATTCGGAACGAACTGCGTGTGACCGGCGATGTATTCCATCAATCGCCGACAGCCGTCCGCCGTGCGCAGTGATGGAAAGACTTGACCGTCCTGCTCGGTCTCGAAGCAGCGAAACTTCACTGCCGCGTGCCGGTCGAGCAGTTCCGGCGACCATTCGAGCCAACGATAACCCGCCGGCAAGATCGGCTCACCGATGCCGCATCGCGACAAGTCGATTTCTAATCGCAAGCGGCGGCAGAAGAGGGACATCGTGGACTCCCTGACAAGATGGCGAGCGGGGCGGCGTCAGCCCCCCGGTGATGTGTGAAACTGCTCAGAAACCGGGGGG
>CAMDPX010000109.1 GCA_945905295.1 Planctomyces sp. SH-PL62
CCCACCGAACCGCGATTCAAATCATCGATATCACTCCCTTGGCCCGCAGCCGGGCGATCGTTCGCGACGTTGGATTCGCGGCCGATATAGACCAACTCGCCCGACTCACGGAAGATGGCGATGGTCGTGTCGGGCCGAGTCAGGCCGTCGGCCCAATCCAGGTCGATGACCGTCGCCCAAGTCTGTGGACCGCCGTTGATTCCCGTAATCTCTTGAATCTTGGAGATGTCGATGCTGAACCTGTAGAAGTCGATATCGGTCGCGCTCGACAGGCTGCCGCCAGAGCTGAAGACACTACGATCGGAGTACAGCAGATTGCCGAGATTCAACGCGTTCCCCGGCGTGGCGGTATTGTTCGTGGCATCGTTGGTCCCAAACTCCGTGGATTCGCCCAGCAACGGACTGTGGTAAGGCAGCCCTAACACATGAATGCCGTTGGTGGCGTAGCGAATGTCCGCGAACTTGACCGCCACACCTGGAGTCTCATCGCGCTGACCGAGTCGCACCTGCAATTGGTACTGACCGCTGGTTAGCCCACCGTTCAGATCTTCGATGTTGCTCGTGAGTGGACCCGCACCGTCGGGGTCACCCGCGGGGTTACTGCGGACTCGAATGAAATAAGTGTTCGTGGTTCCCGCCGTACCAGGCGTGACCAGTCTCATGCCGCCGTCGCGAATCGTCGTCCCGTAGTAATCTTCTCCCAGATTCACACTCTTCTGGATTGTCAGTGCCGGGGCACTAGCACCGTTGCTGAACAGTGCGTTGTTGTCCTGCGAACGGGCCAAGAACGTGCCGTTCGAGGTGACAAACTCGACGATCGTATCGAGTGCCGGATCGACAAAATCAATGTCGAGCCAAATCTCGGTGCCGGCGTCGGCGACGAACTTGTAGATGTCGACGTCGGTCGGATCGTCCCCGGCGATGTAGCCGTGGATCTCAAACCCCGCGCGACGGTTTTCGTTCGCACTCTTGTTGTTCGGAGCCAGGTTTCCCAAGTCCTCGGCCGAGTTATCCAGAATGCTGACCAACCGACTATTTGTGTCGATCCCGCTGGTCAGCGCCCTCTCGATTTCGTTGACGACGACCACGTTGCGGTCGTGAGCGTACTTATTAAACAGAATCTCGCCCCAATTGCCGGCGGACGGCTGCGTTCCAGTAAACGCCAAATCGGTGTTGTCATCCAATCCGTCAGGAGTTCGCGTTCCCGTCGCGTTGTTAAGGATGTCGATGCCGTCGCCGTTCGTGTCGGTCTGTGGGAAGCCTCGCGTATCCAAGCTCGCGCCAACCGAATCATCGAAGATCGACGTCATGATGACCGGGAAACCCGGTGCGCCGATGATCTGCATCGTGCCGCCAACACGGTCGTCGATTTCCAACGGCCCATCGTCCGTCGGTTTGTCGATGGTGTTATTGGCGTTCTTATCTGGGTCACCAATGTTGAAGCCGGCTCCAGCGCCCAGTTTCACGACCAAGCTGGCGTCCGCCGCGCTTTGCAGACGCAATCCACCGACAGAGTGGACGTTGTCGATCGTAAAGACGCCATTGGCCTCGACCACATGCACAATGTCCGTGTCGTCCCAGACGGACTCCGAGGTAATCTCGCCCGCGCGGATTTCCATGCCCAGTACGCCGCTGAAGCCGGCGATGTCATTCGCCATGCGATTCAAGCGAACGAGCGGCCCTTGGTTATCGGCGAATTGATCGTAGATATCCGCAGCACCTGTCGCGCGGCCGGTGTCCTTGATGTTGACGGCCTTCATCGCATTGGCGTCGATGCTGATGACGCTGCCGTCGTTGTTGTGGAACGTGTTGTTGATGATGATGGGCCGCGCGCCCCGGACGAACACCACCGACGCGTCGTTCCCCGTGCGGAAGTTTCGGGCGCTGCCATCCGCTCCGTTCGCATTGAATTCAAAGAGCGTGTTCGTCAAACGCAAATCGGCCTCATGGACTTCAATGGCCGCGAAGTTCGCGTCGTCACCGGCAATCGGCACGCTGCCACCGCCGAATGCGATGTAGGCTTGATCGACGTTGATGCGGCTCCCCTGCCCGAAGAACAATCCGCCCCAATCTCCTCTGGCTGCGGCGACTGCGCCGTTGCTGGACGAATCGAACGTGCCGCTCGCCCCGCCGTAGCGATCGTCTTCCAGCGAGGTGAAGATCACCTGCAGTGAAGCGGTCCCTTCGGCGATCAATTGGGACGAACCACGTTCCCCTTCAATCCGAGATTGGCTGAGCTTGACCACAATTCCCGGATCAACCTGCAACCGGCCTCCCGGTCGAGCGGTTGGGCCACTGCCTGAATCAAACGGTCCGCCGGCGTTCCCCGTGATTTGCAGGGGTTGGCTGATGACGTGCGTGAGGTCGGTGTCGTTGAAGCGTCCGCGAACATCCAATCTGTCGACCGGTTGCCCGTCCGGTGCCAGGTTAATGCGGATCAAGACTCCGTTGACCGAGTTGTTGGTCAGGGTGTTGCCGTGAATGTCCGGGCCGATGCGATTGAGCGAATCATCGAAACTGTTCGGGTTCGCCGAGATCGCGGCGTCCGCGCTGAAAGTGATTCGAGAAAAGGCGACGGCCGGTCGCTCATCAACAATGTGAATCGTCGAAAACACCGCCGGAGCCCCGCCGCCACCGAAGCTCAAGTCCGCTTGATAGACGCTGTTCAAGAAGAAGTCGCCGCCGTCCTGGTCGCCAGCAAAGCTGTCGTTCATGTCCGAGTCGCGGCGGAAGATGACTCCGCCCCAGTCACCCGGAGCCGGGAGCCCACCCGCACCGTCGGAATTGCCGCCGACTAAGTCGTTGTGGAACGACGTCAAAAACACCGCATTGTTGGCCGTGCCGGCCAACTTGGGCGTTCCCAACATCTGCAACGCGCCGTCTTGCCGGCTCGGTCCCACCACATCGGGGTCGGTTCCGACGTCGATGTTCGCGTTTTGCAGTTTGATGACCACGCCCGCATCAATCATGATGGTCGTCCCTTGAGGAACGTCAAACGTCCGACCGTCAACGAGCGTCCCACCGGCGTTATCCACCCCGACCAAATAGGGTGTCGCATCCGCCTCGGTCGCCAAATTGCCGTCGGTGCCGCCGTTCCCGACGATCCGCACAAGGTTCGACGCGGTGAGCAACCCGTGTGAGTTTTGTACGTCGAGCGAAACGAGATTGGTCGAGTTCACGTCCACATGGTCGCCGGTGGCGGCCGCTGTCGTCTGCAGGAAGCCCATCAACTGCTGAAGGTTGATGGCATCGGAAATCTTTGAGGCCACGTCCGACGAACTGTCGAGTGCAGTGAGGTTGATCTCGACGTTGGTGCCACTGACTCCGCCAACCCCCGGCGTGAAGTCGAATTCAAACACACGTGTGGTCAAGTTGTCGGTGATCGTGAAAAAATCACCATCCAAGATTCCCGCCGCGCCGTTGACCGGCGCGACGATGCGTGAAGCGGCCTTGGTGAGGGCCAAGTCAATCTCGCTGAAGGGCGTGCCAATATCTCCGGTCTGCGAAGCCAGAGGCGTGACGGTTGCCTTATCGACAAAGACTGTGGTTCCGGTCTGGAACCAGAAGTTGAAGTCGCCGCCAGCCACACCGTCGGCGTCACCATCCAGAGAAGTCAATTGAGCGATCGAAGTGGCGGACAAATTGGCAACATTGTCCGCATCGGTCAGCGTCGAGGCAGGGGGCGTCGTGAAGGACAACTTCAAGTCGTACGCGCCATCCGTGTTTCCACCATATCCGCTGTCTGAAATGGTGGGGTCGTAACTCGTGTTTCCGGTGCTGCTCACGCCGACGTAATACGTGCCCGGATCGAGCATGATGCTGATGAAGGCATCGTTGCTGTTGTAATCGTCGTTGCGTGAGATGACTTCACGGTTGCCGCCACCCAACGCCAGCGTTGTGCCACTGGTCAAACCCGTGACGACCGTACCCCCCGCTCCGGTGATCGTTGTGTTAATCAAGATTGCGGACTGCAAATTCCCGTCGAGTGCTGCCTTGAGCTGCGCCGCCGTTGTAGGCGTTGTCGTGTCGAGCGTCACAGTGATGATGTGCCCGCTGACGGAGACGGTCGGGACACCAGCATTCACGAGCAACCCCGACTCGTTGATGACCAACTGAATGTCGTTGCCGAAAACGCCTGCGGAATCGGACGTGAATGTCAGCGTCGCAGCACCGCTAGAACCGAAGTCGGACGAGGTCGTCGCGAACGGATCGCGGAACAGCGTCAGCGCGCTATCCAGGAGGCTGCTCGTCGACCTCAATTCGGCCGTGATGCCCGCCGTAAACAGACCGGTCTGAGTGACGTTGAACTTATACAGGTCGATGTCGGTCGCAAAGAACGGGAATTTGGTCCGCAAGTGGACCGCGTCGTGTTCCGTGTAAAGCGTCTCGCCATTCGCACCGCCTCCCATGAACGAGTGCAGTTCCCCGGCGTGTCCTAACCCTAACGAGTGACCGATCTCGTGCATCAAGATTCCCATGTACCCGCCGCCATAGGACTCATCATTAAAGGGACCGGCACTATTAACGATGATCGTATTGCCGTTGCTGACGCCGCCCACGGGGGGAATCGTCGCATCGACGGCGCGCGGGTCACCCACAATGATGTGAAATCCGCTCGACGCCGTCTCCACGAACTGAATGCCGAAGTCCCGGCTCCAAAGCTCAAAGAGTTCTCGCACCCGCGCCTTCTGACCTTCGGTGATCTCGTTGATGAGCGGCGAACCGAACAACGTCCCGTAATCCGGAGCAAAGTTGTATTCCCGCATCGCAATTGCACCGGGGGCACCGGGTGCGCCCAGAATCCCGACGCCGTGAGTTCCGCTTTCCAGTGGATCCGAAAATCCCGTATCTCGATGTCCCGGTTCATCGGACGCTCCCGGCAAGGCCGGAATGGCAATCGACTGCGGGGTGATCGCCGCTGACAACGTCTTGCCGGCCACACCCAATAATCCCAGATCGGTCGCGGTTGCGTAGCTGCTGTTGTTGTCTGTTGTCAGCGGTGATGCGGCCGTTGTGCTGACATCAATTCGATAAGAACCCGTGGTCCCGCCAACTCCCGACACCTCGACGAAATACGTTCCGATCGGAAGCCCAGCGGGGAATCCAGCGGACGTCGTGAGTGTGTCAGGTGACCCCGCGACACCGGACGTGAGAGTCGTATCCCCCACTCCCCCCGTGCCTGCAAAAGGCACACCGGTGCTACTCAGCAAACGAATCGTCGTGTTGTGGCCCGGTGATGGCGTGACGGTGACCGTCAAGTTACCGAGAGATGCGACGTCAAAGCGGTACAAATCCAAATCGCTCGCTCCACCGTCGCCGGTGAATGCATTGGTCGTAAAGCCCGAACCAGAAAACAGCGTCCCCAAGTTGACCGCGGTTGCCGTCGTGCTGTCACCTTCTTGCGAACTGCCGATCTTCAACTTGTAAGTACCGGTCGGCAAATTGGTGGCGAATGTCAATGTGGCCAAATCCAGCGCCGCGTCGTAAGCCACGCTCATTGGCAAACTGATTGTGTCGTCTGTTGTCGCGGCGGTCCCTTTGGTATCGATCAATTGATAGAAGGCCGGGTTTTCAGCCACCGCGAGCGAATCGACCAAGTCGTCGTTGTTGAAATAGACCTGGATTTGGTCGAGTCTTTGAGTCAGCACACCCGCCACGCGAGTCACCGGTTGCGGGACAACCGACACGACCTGAGCGCCTAAATCCAACTGGAAATTCAGCGTTGAATTTACGCCGTCACCGAATGTTCCCAAATTGCTCGTGACCACCGGTCCGGTACCAGCACCATGCACCACGATGCGATAGGAGTCATCCACCAGCGTGGACGCGAAGCGATAAACGACCTTGTTTGGCTCGGCGGAGCTAAGCTGGTCGACGTAAGCCGCCGGCATGGCGACGTCATCCGCTGTGCCAAAACTGCCGTCCCGACCGGCACGCGTGATTTCAATCCCGCCCAGCGAGTTGGTGTTGATGACGTGGCCAGGGCTGAATTGAAAAACAAGCTCGCGCGGTGCGTCCGTGCGAATGTCGTTGTTATTCAGGAACGCCCCGACATTCGGTGCCACGGAGACTAAGCCGGGACCAACCGTCAGCACACAGCGTTCTTCCAGCGATTCAGCGCGAGCACCAACAACGATGGGACCGCGCAGCATTCGCTCATGCTGTTTCGGGCTAACGCGCTGGCGACGGCGGAATTTCGGGAAGCGGATACGACGAGAAACTGAGCGCAACCAAGGAGTAAAAAACATGGATCACAGCCTCTAACAAAAGAGTTGGGCCCGCTGCGATACCGCCGAAAGCGAAAGGCGAGGCGTCGCACGATAATTATCCGGTCAAACCATTGGCAATGGCCGTACTGGATTTCGTGGTCGTAGAACCCCAAACTGCTCTCGAAGGTCCGCGAGATTAACGATCCCCCCCGGTCCAATGACACGGAGGGCCGAAGAGAAATTTCGGACGCCCTGCGACGCGGCCGTTTGTCCGAATCAGCGAAGGGCTGTCGTCTGGCCAAGATGGCCGTGGCGGAATCGGCTGAATGCGGCCTGTCGATTGCCTCTCGCAAACCGGTTGCAACGATCCGTTCGACGATGTCGATCGCGAGCGTAGCCCGGACGCCTACGTTCGGACGTAGGCGTCCGAACCACAACGCCAAGATCCAGTGCCGCTATTTAATGCGTAGCGACGCCGGTTGAACGAACTCCGGGTTCACGCGACTGCGAGCACTCTTGGGCCGCACGGCATTCGCCGACTCGATCGGTGAGAACGGGCTGGGCGAGAGTCCGGTTCGGTCGTCAGGAATGCCCACTTGCGCTGCGGAAGCAGACTCACGAGGACGACGCAACTCGGGACGACTGAGGTGTGAACCGCGCGGCCGACGCAGTTCGTGGGGCACGTTTTCAACGTGCCCGGCCACTGCGACCTGAACCGGCTGCGACGAGTCGGGCACGTTGAAAACGTGCCCCACGGGAGCGGTTCGAGGTTGTGATTCCGGAGCCACAACGGATTCCCCTCGTGGTGCAACCGAATGGCCGGTGCTGGCAGAAGCCAACTTAATACCGTCCGTTTTTGGTTGCGAGGCCGCCGACTTGGTCTCTGGATTCTGCGAACGGACGACCGACGGCGTGTTCGCGGCGGCGACCAATTCTCCCTCAGGGAGTCGCAACGCGGGGCTGCCCGCGACGACCCAATTGCTCCACTTGGATTCCAACGCCTCGACGCTCTCCTCTTCATAGTGCTTGCGCAACGAGGCATCCCAACCCGAAACGTGTGCGTGCTGCATGAACGCCAGAAAGCGGCTCTTGCCCCCCTTCTGAACCAGGAAGTCGGCCAGCGAGAAGCCCTCCGCATACAGAGTCAGAACATGCTGCATGTTCTTCGGGTACTCGGTGATGCTGAGCAGTTCGCGAAGCGGGATCCGACGTTTGGTCGGCATGACCTCTTCGGCCAGCTTGCGTTGTCGGCGACGTTCCGAATCCTCTTCGGCGAGGGTCGCGGCCCCTTCATCCGCCCAGCGTGGCAACGGGCGGCGGAAATGACAGGCGAAAACGGTGTGACTGACTTCGTGAGGGATTACGGAGTCCAAAATCCGTTCCAGTGAGCCTTGGACGGTCATGTCCCAACCGTAGACCTCGCCCCCCGCAAACGAAAACGTGGTCGCGCCCCCGGCTCCGAACTGACCGACTTTCACGCGGACCTGACAGGGCTTGAACCAGTTCGGCAGCTTGTGTCCGAGCCATTCAATCGCCAAGTCTTCACGGCAACGCTCGGCGGTCAACGCGACCTTTTCCGCAATTGCGGCGGTCGGCGCTTCGACCTCAAAGTTCGGCGTCGCGTGCTTCGCACCGAGACCGCACAGCAAAACCAACAATCCGAAACAACGACACAGCACCGCATCCTTGTGGGCCATTCTGAGCGATTCCTCATCCTTGAGTATCCCCCTCAAGTGGACACCGACGAGCCGAAGCAAAGCCCGGTCCATTCGCCAGCAACATCGACGTACCGACTCAGAACACCGTGCCGACTCGCATTCCACCCGCGTGTTGCAACGATCCTCCACCGATCACATGCAGTCCTCAGCAATCCATCCTTTGAAAATCTTGCACGCTCATCCGATCAACTTTGCAAAACCCCATTCCATTGAAGCTCATTCTCCGTAGGGTGGGACAAGCTCGCTTCGAGCGCCGGCCCACCAATCTCGCTTGCATCGATGGCGTTCATTCATCGAGCGGTGGGCCGGCGCGGCGAAACGCCGCTGGTCCCACCCTACAAAACTTATTGGCCAACGGAACGTGCAACTCGTCTTGAGGCTTATTTGCGAAGCGGCCTAGTATCCGCCGTGGTTGCTCCGGTGGGGAATTGTTGCCAGGAATCAAGGATGATTCGGCGACTGGGTCGTTTCTTGAAGCCAATATTGCTCGCGATGCTGACGCTCGCGGTGTTGCCCTGCGTCGTTGAGTTTTGGCTGCGCTGGCAAGAGTTCCAAGTCGGTCGGGCGATTCTTTCGGGTGATCCGCACGAGGAACTCCTTGCTCCGTCGTGGCGGACACATCATCAACTCAAGCCACTGCGAAAGATCGCGGCGAAGAACCCAGACACCGGCGAAGTCTTCGAGACTCAGACCAACAGCTTCGGCCTGCGCGGCCTCGAACCTACGATCTCCAAACCGTCAGATTCGATTCGCGTGGTGGTTCTCGGTGACGAAACGCCGCTCGGCTTGGAAGTCGCCGATGCAGACACATTCGCCGCACGGCTGGAAGAACAACTCAGCGCCGCATGGCGTCGGCCGGTGGAGGTCATCAACGCGGCGGTGCCTGGCGACTGTCCGTTGATCGCGGCGTTGCGATTGAGGTACGAGTTGACGGCGTTGCGGCCGGACCTCGTGATTTGCCACTTCGACATGTCGGACGTTGCCGACGATTATTTACTGCGACGACTGACGGTGCTCGGCCGCGGCGATGAGCCATTGGCCTGTCCGCATCCGCTGCTCGAAAAGCCGGTGCGTGGAGTCGGTCAACAAGTCGGCGATCACTTCCTGGTCGCGCGGCTCGCGCAACGGTCGCTGGCCAACTTCTGGCGCAAGAAACGTCCCGATGAAACGACTACGGACATTGACCATCCGCTCGGAAAATTCGCCTGGCTGGCGGACGATCCGCCCGATTGGTCGCCGCACATTCAACAAGCTTTCTCCGCTCTGTCCGATGTCCAGCAAGCGGCCTCGATCCTGTCGAGCCGGCTGTTGATCACCACTTGTCCGGCTCCCTGGCAAGTCTCCGTGAAAGCGAGTTCCGGCCGGGGCGTGCGCGAGGCGAATGGCATCCCCGACAGTGCTCTCTTCCAAAGCGAGTTGCCCTTCCGCTTGCTCGCCGACTTCGCCAAACAACGCGGATTGGTCGTCTGCGATTCGTCCGCCGTCTTTCGCCAAGCCAACAATTCCGAGCAATTGTTCCTGAAGAACTCCCCACGACTCTCGGCCGCCGGGCACGAGTTGTACGCGACCACAGTCGCGCGCTTTCTCGCCGAAAACAGTCACGCCTTGCCCCCTCCCACTGCCGAGGGAAGTGTCCCGCAGGCCGCGGAACGGCGTTGACACTTTCCTGAGAGAGCCGACACTTTGCCTCCCTCCGCACAAACCCTGTTCGTCTCTCTTGGCATCCACTCATGTCTGACCTGCCTCAACTCGCTCTGGACATCGCACAGAAAGCTCGCGAGGCGTCGCGAGCGCTGGTCTGCGTCTCCGGCCAGCAGAAGAACGCTTGGCTGACGCGCGCGGCCGAATTGTTGCGCACGCGGTCCAAGGAATTGATCGCCGCCAATCAGCAGGACATCCTCAAGGCTCCCGAACACGGGCTGTCGAATGCGGCCACCGAACGGCTGCGTCTGACGGAGTCGCGAATCAAAACCATCGCCGATGCGTTGGCCGAGGTCGTGCTGCTGCCCGATCCGGTTGGCGAGATCATCGACGGACACGTCCGGCCCAACGGCCTGCGGGTCTCGCGCGTCCGTGTGCCGCTGGGGGTCGTCTTCTTCATCTATGAATCACGCCCCAACGTCACCGTCGACGCGGCGGCGCTGTGCGTCAAAAGCGGCAACGCAGTCATTCTGCGCGGCGGCAAGGAAGCGCTCCACAGCAACATCGCTTTGCATCAAATTCTCTCCGACGCGCTCCGCGAAACCGGACTCCCGTCGCACGCGGTTCAACTGGTCGCGACCACCGATCGTGAGTTGGTCGGCCATTTCCTCAAGTTGCGCGAGTGGATTGACCTGACCATTCCACGCGGCGGCAAGTCACTGATCGAACGGGTCTGCGCCGAGGCCACCATGCCGGTCATGAAGCACTTCGACGGCGTCTGTCACGTCTACGTCGATCACTCCGCCGACATGCCGATGGCGGAAGCAATCCTCGTCAACAGCAAGTGCCAACGCCCCGGCGTCTGCAACGCGGCGGAAACGCTCCTGGTCCATGTCGGCGTCGCCAAAGCGTTCCTGCCGCACGCTGCCGAAGCTCTGGGATTGCGCGGCGTGGAACTGCGTTGCTGCCCGCGCTCGCTGACGTTCGTGCAACACGGCATCCCGGCCACCGAGCAAGATTTCCGCACGGAATACCTCGAACTCAAGATGTCCGTGAAGATCGTCCATTCGCTGGACGAGGCGATCCGGCACATCAACGAGTACGGCTCACACCACACCGACGCCATCGTGACCAACGACTTGAACTCGGCCGAGCGGTTCTGCCGCGAAGTCGATTCCGCCGCGACGCACGTCAATTGCAGCACGCGATTCAACGACGGCAACGAATATGGACTCGGAGCCGAGATCGGCATCAGCACCGACAAGTTCCACGCGCGCGGCCCTTGCGGGCTGCGTGAACTCACCAGCTACAAATGGGTCGTCCACGGACAAGGACAAATACGAGGATGAATTCCGAACCCCGAAACACCCATCCTTCACTGACTTCACTGACTCCGTCGGAGCTTGCGGCTTTGCTCGGCCCGGCGGTGGTGCCATCCGCGGAGGTGCCGCCGCAGGTGAATGTGCCAGAGGCGCGCTGGACCACGTTTGCCGACGGATTCTCACGCTCGTTGACGTCTCGGCTGCGATCGCTGATCCGAGCGGCTGTGCGAGTGACCCCCAACGCAAGCCTTACTCTGACCGCCGAAACCGCGATCACGACACACGGAACCCGCTCGATCGTTAGCGTCTGGCAACCGCACGGCTCGCTGGAGCCACTCGCAACGGTGTTGTCTCCGCCGCTGGTCGCCACGTTCGTGGATCGATTGCTCGGCGGACGCTCCACTCCGAATTGCGAGCCACCGGACCAGCATCGGCCACTGACTGAGGTCGATCACCGGCTCGCGGCCCGATTGACCGATGCCGTCCGTCTAAGCGTGATCGAGCAGTCTGCGCCGGGCAGCACCTGGGAACTGACGGAACTCCTCCACGCAACCTCTTTCGCGGATGCTTGGCTCCCTGATTGCTCGCTGCTCCGGCTGTCATTTGAGCTTCAGTTCGTGCAAGGCGGCGGATCGCTCGAGCTGCTGTTGCCGGCGGAATTCGCCGACGTCTTTGCGGATGAACCGCTCGCTGACTCCGTGCCGCCGACACCATTCCAGCCGCAACCGCCCGAATCGAGTTCCACGTCATCGCGGCGATCCAGCGTTGTCGCACAATTCGCACCGACTTCTCTCTCCGGCAACGATCTGCAATCGCTCGCCGTCGGTGATGTCTTGCTGCTGGGCTCCGCGAGGGATCAGTCGCTGCGGGTGCTCGTGGATGGCCGGTTGCGATTTCACGCTGCGGCCGGCACCATCGACGGCCACAAAGCCGTTCGCTTGACGACCGCGTCGAACGCTCAGTGAACGCCGCTTTCACCCCGAAATCTCCCGAAGAAACCGGCGTTTCTTGACGACTCTTCCGGCCGCTACTACAAGTCTCGGCCACCTTGTCGAATGCGGCGAACGGTTCGCCGCTCCGCATGAGGCACCCAATTGCCGAGGAACGTAGCAATCGACAACAAGACTCAGAGGATCAACGAGCAGATTCGCATCACGCCCATCCGTGTTGTGGATCACACCGGCCACATGCACGGCGTCATTCCCACCCTGGATGCGCTAAATATGGCTCGCGAGGCGGGCATGGATCTGGTCGAAGTCAGCCCTAACGAGCGGCCGCCAGTCTGCCGCATCATGGACTTCGGCAAGTTCAAGTACGAACAGAAAAAGAAGCACGCCGCCAACACCAAGACGCATCAGACACAGCTCAAAGAAATCCGGCTGCGCCCCAAAACCGGCGAGCACGACATCGAATTTAAGGTCAAGCAGGCTCGGACGTTTTTGGAGCACAAGGACAAAGTCAAAGTCAACGTCCAGTTCAAGGGCCGAGAGAACGCTCACCATGACCGCGGACGTGAAGTGTTGAATCACTTTGTGGCCGGCCTGGAAGACATCTCCAAGGTCGAGCAAATGGCCAAAATGGACGGGGCAAAGAACATGTCCGTGGTCTTGGCTCCGAAATAGCCGGTTTGCCAAACGGGATGAGACGGATCAGTAGCAACGATCCGGGACGATCCCTATAGTGCCCCGCTCTTTCGGCCGCCCGGACTAAAGGCGACCGTCAAATTTGTGAAATTGTCGGCTTCGGGACCATCGAGTTCATCATGACCAAGCAGAAAACACATAAGGGAATCAAGAAACGCTTTACGGTGACGGCGAAAGGCAAAGCCAAGCACCGCAATGCGTCTCGTGGCCACTTACTCAGCTCGAAAACGGGCAAGCGTAAGCGACAACTCCGCCAGGACGGCGTGCTGGATAACTACCACGCCGACCGCATCGTTGAGGCGTTGAGACCCATTCTGTAGCTGTTCTCCGATTTGGAATCTGAGATTTCAAAGTCGCCATTGGAAAAGTATCGCCATGCGTATCAAGTCGGGTTCGATTCGTCACCGCAAGAAGAAGCGGATTTTCAAGGAAGCCGAAGGCCGAGTCGGCGGTCGTCGCCGTTTGTGGCGGACAGTCTTGGACGGAATCGTCAAAGGCCGCGTCTACGCCTACAAAGGCCGCAAGATCAAGAAGCGCGACATCCGCGCGTTGTGGATCACGCGTTTGAACGCAGCCTGCGGAATGCGCGGCCTGTCGTACTCGCGATTCATCCACGGCTTGAAGGTCGGGAAGATCGAACTGAATCGCCGCACGCTCAGCGAACTGGCGATCCGCGAACCACAGGTGTTTGATGAAATCATCGCCCTGGTGAAGGGAGCACTCGCGCAGGCGGCCTAAGCCTTGGCCGATCACTGATCGAGAATACTCAAGGGCGAAACCAGCGCTGAGCCAAATTGCTCAACGTGAGTTTCGCCCTTCAGCGTTGGATGACACATGGACCCGCTGCAACAGTACGAGGATTTCGCGAACGCCGCGCTGACCGCGCTGTCGGCAGCCACTGATGCGGCGGCAGTCGAAGCCGCCCGCGTGGAATTCCTCGGCAAGAAGAGCGGCCGAATCAAGACATTGCAGGACTTGCTCGGCAAGGCGACTGCCGAACAACGCCCCGTCCTGGGAGCCAAGTTCAACGAAGTGCGGCAGCGCGTCACCGCCGCGCTTGAAGCTCGGCAGCACGAACTCGCGAAGCCCAAACCGTCGCTCACCGGCATCGACATTTCACTTCCCGGCGAGCCAATTCGTTTGGGGCGGCGGCATCCGCTGACGCAAACGATGGACGAATTCCGAGACATCATCGGTCGCATGGGCTTCACCGTCGCCTACGGCCCGGAACTCGAAGATGAGTGGCATAACTTCGAGGCGTTGAATATCCCGGCCGATCATCCGGCGCGAGATCCACTGGAAAACTTTTACCTGGCGACAGCCCAAGCCGTTGCCGGCGGACCGGTGTTGCTGCGCAGTCAAACATCGACCGTGCAGATCCGCGTGATGGAAAAATCAAAGCCGCCGATTCGGATCGTTTCGCTCGGCCGCGTCTACCGGCCCGACACGATCGACGCCACGCACAGTTGCATGTTTCATCAAATGGAAGGCCTGATGATCGGCAGCGACGTCACGATGGCGCAACTCAAGACAACGTTGCGGCTGTTCGCGACCACATACCTCGGCCACGACGTAACGATCCGCTTCCGTCCCAGCTTCTTCCCATTCACCGAGCCGTCCGTCGAAGTCGACATGAGCTGGGGACAAGGCTGGATGGAAATTGGCGGCGCGGGGATGGTCGACCCCAACGTGCTTCGCGCAGTTGGCTTCGATCCCGAAGAAGTCAGCGGCTTCGCATTCGGCTTCGGCATCGAACGCTTCTGCATGAGACGGCACAACATCAAAGACATCCGCCGCTTCACCGAAAACGACGTGCGGTTCTTGAGCCAGTTTTAACGGTGCCGGTCGTTTAACGTGGCATCGCCGCAACCAAACGTAGGACGGACAATCCTGCCCGTCGCCAAGTTTTCACGACGAACAGGATTGTCCGTCCTACGAAAGATATTGCATGGCCGCCTCCATCCAAGTGAAGTCGCTCGATCACGTGACTCTCGTCGTGAAAGACCTCGACCGCTCGCGGCAGTTTTATGTCGAGGGACTCGGCATGCGTGAAGTTCCTCGGCCAGGCTTCTCGTTTCCGGGACTGTGGTTCCAAGCCGGCGCGACACAAATTCATCTGATCGGCGAGCACGCAGGGGGATCGCCGGCGGGCAATCCGTTGCCGGAACAATTCCGCACGTCACGTTCGCATCACTTCGCTTTTCTGGTGGAAGACGCGACCACAACCTACGCGCGGGCACAGGAACTGGGGCTGAAAATCGTCTCGCCCCCGAAGGCTCGGCCGGATGGTTTCGTGCAAGTCTTTCTGAACGATCCGGACGGGCACGTGGTCGAGTTGTGTTCGCCCGCGCGTTGAGCGAATTGGGCGGAACCGCCCGCGTGGTTGCCAGCCAACGCCACCGTCCCGATAATCCGCCGCGTCGGTCAATGACGGGGAACTGGGTCACTCGACTCCGAAGTTCTCGGCGAAGGGTTCTTGTTGAGCTCCTTCGCCGCCGCAGAGTCGCCGAGTGCTTTTGGGCTGCGGACGGACTGCTTTGACCGCCGTCACCGGGGAGAATTCCAATGCCATTAGTCCCAATGCGTCTCGTGCTGGATCACGCCGCTGAAAACAACTACGGCGTCGCCGCTTTGAACGTCAACAACATGGAACAAATCCAGGCGATCATGGAGGCCGCCAACGAAACCGATTCGCCAGCCATCATCCAGGCGTCGCGCGGAGCGCGGGCGTATTCGCAAGACGTCTACTTGCGGCACTTGATCCTCGCCGCCGTCGAACTTTATCCGCACATCCCCGTGGTCATGCACCAGGACCACGGCAACAGCCCCGCCACCTGCCTGAGCGCCATGAAGAACGGCTTCACGTCGGTGATGATGGACGGCTCGCTGACGGAAGACGGCAAGACCCCTTCGACCTTTGACTACAACGTGCAAGCCACGGCTTACGTCACGAAGGTCGCGAAAATGTTCGACGTGTCGGTCGAAGGAGAATTGGGTTGCCTCGGCTCGCTGGAATCGGGAATGGGCGAGGAAGAAGACGGCCACGGCGCAACGGGCAAACTCTCGCACGACCAGTTGCTGACCGATCCCAACGAAGCGGAAGAGTTCGTCAAACAGACCGGCGTGGACGCGCTGGCGGTTGCGATCGGCACCAGTCACGGCGCGTACAAGTTCACTCGCAAACCGGACGGAGAAGTGCTGGCCATGAAGCGCATCGAAGAGATTCACGCGCGGCTGCCCAACACGCACTTGGTGATGCACGGCAGTTCGTCGGTGCCGCAGGAAGTTCAGAATCTCTTCCGCGAATTCGGCGGCAAGATGAATCAAACTTGGGGCGTGCCGATCGAAGAGATTCAGCGAGGCATCAAGTCGGGCGTGCGAAAGATCAACGTCGACACCGACAATCGCATCGCCATGTGCGCCGCCGTTCGCAAAGTGCTGATCACCACTCCTGAGAAGTTTGACCCGCGCGATTACATGAAGCCGGCTCGCGCCGCCATGAAGGAAATCTGCGTGGCCCGCATGATTGCCTTTGGCCAAGCTGGCAACGCCAGCAAGATGCGTGCGGCGGGGCGGGTGAAATAACCAACTCGCTGGTTTCGCCGCAAAGCTCACCGGGATCTTGTAGGGCACTTCCATCCGCACGGAAGTGCCCTTTTTGTTGTTCGAGCAACCGGTTCGAGACCGCCGGATCGTCCGACGTCTTGAATCCTCGTGACGCCGGGTTATCGTGCTCGTCGTCGGCCCGCGAGGAATCTTGAAAATGTCGAGCGACCAATCAGCGTGGTTCGTGAAAGCCAACTTCGGTGCCGAGTGGGGGCCGATGTCCGCTGACACACTGATCGAAATGGCGAACAACGGAGACTTGGCTCGCGACGATTTGGCACGCTGTAACGTCGCAGCCGACTGGCAGCCGATTCCGACCGTCATTGACCAACTTCGCTCGCACTCGTTCGCAGCCAACGAGGAATCGCAGACTGGTGATGACTCCTTCACGCAACCGTCAGAGGACGAGACGACTCTCGATCCAGCGCCGCAGTTTTCAGAACAACCGACTCCGATCAAACGTCGTGGCGGCGCGCTGCCGGGTTGGTCGAACTACTGGGTTCCCGATTCCACGGAACCCCGTCCACTTGTCGCCCATCCTCGCTTGGTGTTCGAAGACCAGAACCTGCCGATCGACGTCGCGTCGTCAACAACCAGGGTTGAAGGCACCTCGTTCGAGATTGTTTCCGAGAAGGCAAACGAAGGATCGCCCGACGAATCCCGCGATGTTCCGTCCGCGACCGACACGATCCGCAGTGCCATGCCCGCGGATGGCGACTTCGCGATGCTGAACTCCTGGAAGCAAGAGCGAACAGAACGGCTCGACCGATTGCTGAAAATCGTGACCGATCGCGAAGCCGCCGCTCGCGAGGCAGCATTGGCACAGGCCGAATCCGCAATCAACACGGCCTCACAAGAAACAGTGACTGCCGAAGACGAAAGCGACTCGGCGACCAAGCCGCCGATCGAGACGCCCCCAAAACAATTCGCGCCGCCACCAGAGACCTGGAAATTGACGCTCGATCGTTGGAAGCGATCGTTGCCAGATGGCAAAGCCGCGCTCGTGCTGTTGATCGTGCCGTTGGCCGTCTGGTGGCTCTGGCCAGAGTCGTCCGGCAACGTGGGCAGAACGTATCGCGCGATGTACGACGAACTGCGCGAACTCCGAGAACGTCCGAACGACAAAACGGGCATGGAAGAATTCGTGCAACGCTCGCAAGCGAAGTTGGATCAATTGATCCCTGTGCTCGAGAGGCGAGCATCTCCCAACCGGCCCGAATCGCAGTGGCTGCTCTGGATGGGCAAGGATTGTTTGCGTCCGATGTTGAAGAACCCCCGCCTGAATAGCAGCAAACCCGAGCTCAATTTCAAAAAACTGCTGGCCGAGTGGGAGCGGCTGAACGGCCCATCGCCGGAGACGTCGCCGAATTCCGAGGAGGAATCTGGCCCACCCGCCAACCGAGAGCCGTCGACCAGCACCGCTCGTGATCGATCGTCGTCAACGGCGGACGATTCAACCTCGGACAAATGACCGCCGCGTGACGTCGCCAGCGGAAAGCAAAATGGCGTGACAAGCGATGACACTGTCGAGGCAAGCATCGAGAACTGACCGGCCTGGCACTTTCAAAGATCATGGCTTCGACGTGCGTCTTCTCCAGCGCCTGTTGCAACTTTTACGGCGGAGGCCGAATCAGTCGGCTCAAGTCGATTTTCCCACACCTCAAGTTTTCTTGCGACGGCTTCGCCCTTTGAGAAATCCCTTGGTCAGTTTCTTCACATCCGACAAATCTTTGTCACGGCCGCTGGCCAATTTGTTGGCGATCAATTGGTCACGGCCGATGAACTTGACGAGCACCCCTTCAATCTCGATTTCGACTCGATGCGGATAACACTCCTCAAACGATACGCCAGAGATTCGGTTGAGGATTTCGAGCCGCATCGGTTCAAACCCGGCGCGGATCATCTTGCCCTCTTCCAGGAAATCCGCAGCGGTGACTTCGCCACGTCCCAAACCGAACTCGTGGTAGGCGGCACAGAACGCTTCGGCATTTTCGGATGACAACTCAATGAACAGATCGAGATCGCCGGTCATGCGATTGTGACCGTGAAGGACCACGGCGTACCCGCCGATGACGAGGTACTTCACTCCATGCTGGTTCAACAACTTGAGTAGGTCCAGAAAGTCGCGCGGTATCTGGGTCATAGCCATAGGCGATCTGCCTCAAGAGTTCCAAAGCCTCCAGCCGCTTCGAGGGTGGCTGCGACAGCCAATAATCAATGTCCGAGTAATCCTCTTCGGCTTCCGCCAGAGTCATTTTCTGGACGACCGTTCGATCCATCGGCATGTCATTTTTGAGCGTCATCAATCACCTCACTGAGGTGCTCTTTCGTGCCTTCGTGGTTCAACAATACTTTCAACCACAAAGACGCGAAGACACAAAGGACTGCTGAAATCTAGATCTTCTGCGATTCTACCAGAGGGGCATTGTCTGCCAGCGTGTCTGGCGGCGTGAACTCAAACCTACGGCATTGCCGGAAGAATTCGAGCGGGTTGTCGTAGACGATTTTCTTGATCTTCGATTCGGGGTGGCCGCGTTTGCGGAGTTCTTGGATGAAATCGGGGACTGCGATCGGGTTGGACGGGCCCCAGTCGCCGGCGGAGTTCACCATGATGCGGTCGTCGCCGTAGGCTTCAATGATGTCGGCGGCTCGCGACGGCGTGCATTTTGTGATCGGGTACAGCGTCATCGCGCACCAAAAACCCTCTTCCTTTGCCAGGCCGACGGTGTGCTCCTCGACGTGGTCGATCAGCACTCGCTCCGGCTGTACGCGGTGGTCGGACATCAGCATGTCGATGATCATCCGCGTTCCCTTCAGCTTGTCTTGCAGGTGCGGCGTGTGAATCAGAATCAGTTCGTCGAGCTGCATCGCCAACTGGACGTGCTCTTGGAAGATGATCGACTCGTTCTTCGTGTTCTTGTTGAGCCCGATCTCGCCGATGCCGAGCACTCCCGGCTTGTTGATGAACTCCGGGATCATCTTGATGACCTCGCGCGAGAGTTCGACGTTTTCAGCTTCCTTGGCGTTAATGCAGAGCCAGGTGTAATGCTGGATTCCGGACCAACCGGCGCGCTTCGGCTCGAATTCGGTGAGCTGCCGGAAGTAGTCGCGGAAGCCGTCCACGCTGCCGCGATCGAAGCCGGCCCAGAAGGCGGGCTCGCTGACGGCCACGCAGCCCATGCGGGCGATGCGTTCGTAGTCGTCGGTCACGCGAGAAACCATGTGGATGTGCGGGTCGATGTAGTACATGGTGGGGTGTCTTTTGAAGTAGGGAAGGTGTGAGGAATTGAAAATTGAAAAATGGAAATTGCAAATTTGAAATTGAAAGGCAGAAGACAGCCAACCGGTCGAATTCACCGTGTCCCGACTTCAAATTTGCATTTTTCAATTTCCAATTTTCATTTTTCAATGCCCCAACCTCCGTGATGTCGAGGCGTCATTCTCAGTGCGGAACACTCGGCGACAGCGCCGGCCGCTCGCCAGTTGTCAGATACTTCTTCATCCAAGTCGGATCGTACTGATCGCTGAAGATCTCCTGGATCTGAGCGGCACGGTGAAAGCCGTCGCTCAAGAGAATTTCGAGTCCTTGCCGGATTTGTGCAAAGCGAGGGTCGGAGCGGACCGATTCAGCGGACTCGGCCCGGTCGAGGCGGTCGAGCGTTGCGGCGACTTCCAGGATCTTGGCGCGGACCAGCAGAAACGTCTGTTCGAAGACTTCAGGAGCGGTTTGAACGGCGGCGATCATGGCGGGGTCTCACAGAGGTCGGGGCCAAGGATCAGAGGTCAGTAAGTCCATGGCGAATGACAGCAGTGTCCGGCTGCGGATGTGCAATTTCAAGCGGGGCTTTATCCTGCACTTGCCCCCAACACCCAACCCCAACCCCCAGCCCCTCCCCCTCATGGCTCGACACGAATCCGACCGCGAAGACTTGATGCAGGAAGCGACTGGCCTCTCTCGCCGAGTCGAGTGGCAAGTGCCGTTCGTTTCCGATCCGGTTGTGGCTGGTTTCAAAAAGAATGGAGCCTGCTCCGTTTACTTCGGAGCCGAGCCGGTTCTGCAATTCGATCCGGCCGGGTGTTTGCGGCGCGCGTTCTTCGAGGGCTTTTTGTTTCGCACGCAAGGGAGCACGCTGGCTCGACTGCAGCGCCACCGCACGACTGCGGAAACGCAACTTGTCCGTCACGATCTCGACGACAGTGAGCTGGCCACGTTTCGCGTGCAGGCGTGTTCGTGGCTGAGGCTGCTGTTGCAGGCGATCGACCTCGGTGAAGCTGTGCGGTTGCGGCAAGTGCCTGAGGGCGATGAAGTCATCCTCGACTTGTGCGTCGCGTTGCGAGCGGCACTCACTGAGGGACTGCCGCTCGCGGCGGCGATTGCAGGAAAGCGGTGACGGTTCAAAAATCTCAAATCTCAAATCTCAAATCTCAAATCTCAAATTTGAAATTTGAAATTTGAAATTTGAAATCTGAAAGGCTCCACTCATGACCATCCGACCTAATCGCGTCAAACAAAAACTTCGAGCCGGCGAAACCGTCTGGTCGAGTTCGGTTCGATTGCCGGAACCGGGCTTATGCGAGTTGCTCGGTTATGCCGGTTGGGACTTCGTGCTGCTGGATGGCGAGCATGGCGCGGTCGATGCCTCGACGCTGGAGAGCCTCGTCATCGGTTGCTACGCCGGCAATACGACGCCGATTGTTCGAGTGCTGCGGCCCAACGATCCCGAAGCGGTCATGCACGCATTGGACCTCGGAGCGCAAGGCGTGTTGATTCCTCATTGCCGCACCGTTTCGGATGCGCATGCGTTGATCTCAGCCGGGATGTTTCCTCCGAGAGGAACGCGCGGGTTCGGTCCCGGCCGAGCCGCGATGTGGGGCCGAGTCAGTGGGCCGGAATATCTCAAAGCAGCGAACGACGAAGTCGTGTTGCTCGCATTGATCGAAGACCCGGAGGGAGTCGAGAACGTCGAGGCCATTGCCGCCGCGGGGCTCGATGGATTGTGGGTCGGCACCGGCGATCTTGCGCTCGGATACGGAGTCGGTGGCGAGCGAGATCATCCGAAAGTTCAGCAAGCCGCCGAACGCATCCTCGCCGCGTGCTTGAAGAACAATGTCGCTTGTGGCTATCCGGCACGCAGCGCCGAAGAGGGCCGCCGAGTCGCCGCGCAAGGCTATCGCCTGATCGGCTTCGGTGGTGCCGAGCAATACGTGATGTCGGAGTCACGAAGGTTCTTGACGGAAGTTGAGCGAGCGTAGTCTCGCCCGATCGTGGGGCACGTTTTCAACGTGCCCGTCATCCATGGCACGTTGAAAACGTGCCCCACGAGAACGACGAACGATGCCGCGACTCATTCTGCTCGGTGCCAGCAACGTGACGCTCTCGTTTCCGCGTCTGGTTCGCGGATTGCGTCGAGCGTTTCCCGAACCGCTGGAACTCTTCGCCGCGCACGGTCACGGCCGCTCGTTCGGGATTTGGAATCGCATCGGCCCGCGCGAATTGCCCGGCATCGTGCCTTGTCGCTTATGGGACGACCTCGCCGCGCAGCCGACGTCCGACGATCCGCCGCGAACGCTGATCACCGACATCGGCAACGATCTGATGTACGGGATCGAGCCGGACCAGATCGCCGTTTGGGTCGCGACCTGCCTGGAACGGTTGCGAGCCATGCGAGCGCGGATCGTGCTGACTCAACTGCCGCTCGCCAGCGCGCGGACGCTCGGTCGTGCGCGGTTTCAGTTCTTTCGAACGCTGTTTTTTCCGAACAGCCAGATTCAGTTCGAGGAACTCGAAGCCAAAACGACGCGACTCAATCAGCACATCGTCGATCTCGGCCGGCAGTTCGACATTCCAACACCCGAACTGCGCGGCGAGTGGTACGGCTTCGATCCGATTCACATTCTTGGCCGGCACCGCGCCGCCGCTTGGCAAGAGTTGCTGGCCTCGTGGTTCGACGATCCACAAGCCGTCGACTTCCGAGCCGCCAGCCCGAACGATTCTCTGCATCTTTGGCGACAACGCCCCTGCGAGCGGCGCTGGTTCGGGCGCGAGCAGCATTCCTCACAACCCGTGTTGCGCCAGCCGGACGGTTCGCAGCTTTGGCTATACTGACTCACGTCCTGCGATCAGAGTACCGTGCGAGTTCATGGTTAGGGGAATACGCGACGACGCACACGGATGAGCAGAACACTTCGCTTGCCTTCATCCGTGTGCGCCTCTCGCATCCGTGTGCGAAGCGCAGCCTCTTCGATCTCAGGAAACGTCGCAGCAGCGTACCGCCATCTCGCCCCCAGGAAGCTCTTAGATGTCGCAGTTTCACCCGATCATCGAGCAATGGTTTGCGTCGCGGTTCCCTGCGCCGACAGAACCGCAGCGGCTCGGCTGGCCGGCGATCGCGAATGGCGAGCATGTGCTGATCGCCGCTCCGACCGGCAGCGGCAAGACGCTGACTGCGTTCCTGGCGGTGATCGACCGGCTGCTGCGACGCTCGCTGAAAGAGAAGCTCGGAGACGGGATTCGCGTCGTGTATGTCTCGCCGCTGCGAGCGTTGTCGAACGACATGCACCGCAATCTCGACGAACCGCTGCGCGAGATCACGGAACTGGTTGAACAATCCGGCCTGCGCACGATTCACGGCGAGCAACCGGCTCCGATCCGCGTTGGCCTGCGGACCGGCGACACGTCGTCGTCGCAACGAGCAACGCTCGTCCGCAAACCGCCACACATCTTGGTCACGACTCCGGAGTCGTTGTATTTGCTGCTGACCTCGGTCAAAGGCCGCGCCGCGCTCCGCAAGACGGAAGTGGTGATCGTCGATGAAATTCACGCGCTCGTCCGAGACAAACGCGGCTCGCATCTGTCGCTGAGCCTCGAACGACTGCAAGCGTTATGCAAGAAGCCGCTGCAACGCATCGGACTCTCGGCAACGCAGCGACCGATTGAACGCATGGCAGAGTTCCTGGTGGGAGCGGCGAGGGGTGAGGGGCGAGGGGCGAGCGATGACAAGAACTCAGACCACGCGGAGTCTGGATCGCGGCAGCGAGCCTTGCCATTCGAAGTCGATGCGTCGCTTGATCTGTCTTCGACTCGCTCCTCACCTCTCACCCCTCGCCCCTCACCCTGCACGATCATTGATGTGGGGCATTCGCGGAATCTCGATCTCGCGATTGAGGTGCCGGAGATTGAACTCGGAGCGGTTTGCTCCCACGAGCATTGGGGGCAGATCAACGCTCGCGTCGTCGAACTCGTCAACTCGCACCGCAGCACGCTGATCTTCGTCAACACGCGGCGCATGGCCGAGCGGGTCGCTCATCAACTGACCGAGTTGCTGGGCGAGGACAAGGTCAGCAGTCATCACGGATCGCTGTCGGCCGAACTGCGACTGCGAACGGAACGGCGATTGAAGGAAGGGGAATTGAAATGCGTTGTGGCGACGGCGTCGCTCGAACTGGGAATCGACATTGGCTACATCGATCTCGTGATTCAGCTTGGCTCGCCGGGCGCGATCGCGACGTTTCTGCAACGCATCGGCCGAGCGGGGCACGCCGTCAAAGCGACTCCGAAAGGCCGGCTGTTCGCGATGACTCGCGATGAGTTGATGGAAGCGATGGCCTTGATGCGGGCGGTTCGCGCCGGTCGACTGGACGTGATTCCGATTCCGGTCGCACCGCTGGACGTGCTGGCTCAGCAGATCGTGGCCGAAGTCGCCGCTGCAGAAGAATGGTCGTCGGATGAATTGTTTGAGATGTTTCGCCGGGCGTACCCGTATCGCGATCTCACTCGCGAGCAGTTTGATTCGGTCGTGCAGATCATGGCCGAAGGGATCACCGACACGAGCGGTCGCGGCAAGGTCTATCTGCATCACGACCGGGTCAAACACCGGATCAAAGCTCGGCCGGCCGCGCGCATCGCGGCGACGATGAACGCCGGAGCGATCCCGGACATCGGCTCGTACCGCGTTGTGGCCGATCCCGATGGAGTCGTCGTCGGCACCATCGACGAAGACTTCGCGGTCGAGAGCCAACGGGGCGACATCTTCCTGTTGGGTTCAACGTCATGGCGGTTTCAAGGGATTCGCAAGTTGGACGTCGTCGTGACTGATGCCGGCGGAGCACCGCCGACCGTGCCGTTCTGGCGCGGCGAAGCGCCGGGACGATCATGGGAGTTGTCCGAAGAGGTGTCGCGGTTGCGCGAAGACATTTCGGCTCGGCTTGCAACCAGCCGTGAACTTGGCGAGCGGGGCGGCGTCAGCCCCCCGGTGTTCCGTTCGACAACTTCAGACCGGGGGGCT
>CAMDPX010000110.1 GCA_945905295.1 Planctomyces sp. SH-PL62
CCCGGCATACGAGTCTGCGGTGGGCCGGCGCTCGAAGCGAGCTTGTCCCACCCTACGAAATGCGTGCAGTTCACGTTCGCCGCTCACTACAGCAGATCGAGCTTCTTCAGCAGATCGTCGGAGAGGACGAAGTTCTCGTTGATCTCACCGACTGCTCCGACGATCGAGTCGTTGCCTTGGCCACCGGCCAGGGTGTTGCTGCCGCCGTTCCCTTTGATGGTGTCGTCGCCATCGTCGCCGAGCACGATGTCGTTGCCACTACCGCCGGCGAGGATGTCGTTTCCATCGCTGCCGGTGAGCGTATCGTTGCCCGCCGCGCCATTCAGGATGTCGTTGCCGTCGCCTCCGGTCATCAGGTCGTTGCCGTCGCCGCCCGCGATGATGTCATTGCCATCGCCACCGCTGACTGTGTCGTCGCCCGTTCCGGCGTCGATCGAATCGATGCCGTGATTACCGCGAATCGTGTCGGCTCCGGCATCTCCGAAGATGGTGTCATCGTTGCGGCCGCCATCGAGCGTGTCATTCCCTTCGCCACCGGTGAGGAAATCCTTCCCTTCCCCGGCATCGAGCGAGTCGTTGCCGTCACCACCCAACAGTGTGTCGCGTCCTGCGGCTCCATCGAGCGAATCGTCACCGGCTTGTGCGGTGAGCGAATCGTTGCCGTTGCCGCCCAGCAGCGTGTCGTTTCCGTCACCTCCGGCGAGCGTGTCGTTGCCGTCGTCGCCGGTGATGGAGTCGTTGCCGGCACCACCATTGATCGCGTCGTTGTCCGTGCCGCCGAAGATCGAGTCGTTGCCGTTTCCGCCGAGCAGCGTGTCGCGTCCGGTTCCGCCATCGATCGTGTCGTCGTTCGCGCTGCCGTTGATCCTGTCGTTTCCGGCATCGCCGTTGAGTCGCAGACGCACGTCGCCGAGCACTCCGGCGCTGGCGTCGAGCGTGTCATTTCCATCGCCGCCGCTGATGGTCAGCACCGTTTGCGAAACTCCCAGGAGATCGCCCACCGTGACCACGTCATCGCCGTTCCCCAGATCAATCGAGATCACATGGATTGCCGCGTTGATCGTCAGCACGTTGCTGCCGGAGGTGACTTGAATGCGCGGGCCGACCTTGCCGATCGAGACGGTGTCGGCGGCACTGGTGGCCGTGATCTGCATCTGATCGAAGCCGTTGACGCTGCTCACCACGTCGTCACCGTCCGTGACCGCATTCCATTGGAACGTGTCGTCCCCCTCGCCACCGACCAGCGTGTCCTTGCCCCCTTGTCCGGCGAGCGTGTCGTTACCCTCCTGGCCGTCGAGGAAGTCGGCTCCGGAGCCGCCGAGGATCGAATCGTTGCCAATGCCGGCAAAGACCGTGTCATTGCCGCCATCGGCGTTGATGATGTCATCTCCGCTGGCACCGACGATCAAGTCGTCCCCAGTGCCACCCAGCAGCGTGTCGCCGACTTCGGGAGCTTGGATGATGGGGTTTCCAATCACCGGTGTGCTCGCCGCGAAACCGAGATTCGCATTCGGGAATGACCAAGCCCCGCGTCCGATCGTGCCGGCCACCAAAACATTGTCGACCGGATCGTAGTCCAATTCCCAAACCTGGATGTTCGGCAGATCGGCGTCGAACTCATCCCACATTCCGGGAGCATTCACACGCATCTGGAACACGCCCTGTTGGCCACCCGCCAGCACGAAGTCGGAAGTCCCGGCCGCTCCGGGGATGTATTCCAGCGAGACCAGTTCGCCTCCGCGGAGGTTTCTGGTGGCATCGATCATGTTTGTCGTGACGTTGGCCCAAGTGGCTCCGGCATCGGTGGTGCGAAAGACCGAAAAGGTGTCGAGCACAAAGGCGGTCATGAAATTGTTGGGGTCCACGACGATGTCCCGCACCGCGCCTCCGGGGTAGCTGACGGACTGAGTGGGCGCTCCGTTGCCGGCCGTTCTCACGAAGACCCGGTTGCCGGAACCGACATAAAGCAAATTGGGATTGGCGACGCCACCGCTGGTTCCGCCTGCCACCAAGGCGTCTCCCAATTGCACGATCCCGCCGCCAAACGCGAATCCGTTGGTCGCTAATCCCGGAGCGATCTCGGTGAAGGTCGCTCCTTGATCGAGCGACTCGTAAAGCGAGTTGCTGGCACCGATCAACAATCGCGTGGGGGCGACCTCGTTCAACTCGATCGGCGTGTAAAACGACGGGACGATCGGCGCTCCGCCGCCAACGACGTTCAAGGGGATCGCCGTCGGCCCGCCGACGGGATTGTTGTTGGCATCGAAAGTCTGTCGTCGAAACGCGAGCAGGGTTTGAGCACTGAAGTATCGAATCGACTGGTTCTGAGCCGCCAAGGTGACATTGTCGACGAGCACATCCGAGCCGTCGCCCCCCAACATCAAATCAAACGTGGGGGAGTTCGGAGCCACTTGCACGACGGTGCCGTTGTCCTGTGTGCCACCGAAGACGACGTTCGAGTTCGAGTCATACGCCAAGTCGTGGAACTCGGTGATTTGCAAGTTGCCGAGTGCTCCCATCCAAACGCCGGCGCTCGATTGGGGTTGGCTGCGGCGATACACACCGCCGTCATCCCCTTCAACCAGATTGCCGGCGGCATCAAAGGCCATGTCGCGTGAGTCCACATGCGGCCGCGTGCCCCCCGCATTGCCCAAAACGATCGACGTGACTTGTGAGCCCAAAGGTTGCGAGGCATCGATGCGATTCAACGGACCCGTGTTCCCGCCGATATAAACTAAATTCGGATTGTTCGGATCGGCGGCGAGCGAGAAGTGAACCGTGCCTTGCCCATTGCTGGAATTGCCGATGTCCAACGCGGTCCAATTGGCTCCCTGATTCGCAGAGCGGAACAGGCCGGTCACAACGCTGTTGTTGACCACGCCCACATACACGGCGTCGGTCGTGCCGTTATTGTGAACCACAATCTCGGTGTTATCGGTGTTGGCTCCCAGCCCGGTGACGCCTCTCGTGACGTCGACCCAAGTGGCTCCGGTGTCATCCGAGCGGAAAATCCCCACGCCCGCAACAGCCGCGTAGAAGCGGGTGGAAACGCGCGGATCGCCGGCGATGTCGTAAATGGCTCCATTGGCCAAACCGCTGGCGACTGTCACTCGCACCCAATTCGCGCCGCCATCGACGCTGCGGAACATCCCGCCGGGCGAGTTGTAGAAGTTATTCGCTCCGGCCAGCAAAACGCTGCCACGCGCCGCGACCGCCGAGATCGTCTGATTCAGGAGCAATGGGTGCGTGATCGGAGTCCAAGTGTTGCCCCCATCGGTCGTACGAATCAGTCCGTCCAAAGGACCGCCCCCAACGAGAAAGGGCGGGGCACCTTGGAAACTGCTGAACCGTCCGAACCCGGCCACAAGCGTCTGATTCGTCGAGTCCGACGGATCAAACTCGAGGGCACCGATGGATTGCGAGGTCTCTTGATCCGTCAATGGCGTCCAAGTGGGGCTGAGACTCAAGGCATCGTTGGTCCGCCAAATTCCTCCGTTGACCGCGCCGATATACAGAATGTTGGCGTCGGTCGGATGCGGCACGACGACATGGACGGCACCACCCGCGGGGTTGTTCTGCGCGGCCATACCTTGCACGCTGCCGCCGTTGATGATCGGCGCGGGACCGAGCGGCAACCAACCGTCGTTATCCAAAATGCGGCCTTCTCCCAAGCCGTCCGAGATCTGGGCGTTGGTCGGAACCAGGAGCATCAGGAATAAGTTCTCGGTCGACTCGGCCTGAATGTCATCCACCGTCGTCAACACCACGGTCTGAGTCGTCACTCCCGGATTGAAGGTGAGCGTACCACTCAATAATCCAGAGGGGCTCACATAGTCTTGCAGCGCGACGGCCGATCCGTCGGTCACCTGAAACGTCACCCCGACCGGCACGCTCTGAGCCTGAGACAGCGTCACGGTAAACGTGATGGTGCCTGCCAGACCGACACCACCTTCCATCGCGTCGGCGGCATCCGCCACACTCAGCGACACATTGTTGCCGGTGTTGAAACTAAAACTTTGCAACAGGTCGTTGCCACTCCCGCCATCCATGACGTCCGCACCACCGCCGCCTCCCAGCGAGTCGTTGCCGGCATTGCCGAACATCGTGTCGTTGCCATTCCCGATTTGGCTGGGATCACTGCTGTCGCCAAAGACCGCGTCGTTGCCGGCTCCGCCGAGGATCGAGTCGTTGCCATCATTGCCGACGACCAAATCGTCTCCCGCCTGGCCGTTGATCACGTCATTGCCAGCGGCTCCGTTGAGCGTGTCGTTACCGTTCCCTCCCAGCAATGTGTCGTTGGAGATGGCCGCGACTTGCCCCGTGACAGCTTCTGCGAACACCAAATCGTTTCCGCCTTGGCCATCGACCGAGTCCGCTCCTGAGCCCCCCAGCAACGTGTCATTGCCCGAACCACCGAAGATCAAATCGTCGCCGTTCTGACCGTCGAGCGAATCGTTGCCGGCCTCGCCGTTGAGAAGATCGATCCCGTCGCCGCCGAGCAGCGTGTCCACGCCGTCTCCGCCGCTGATGCTGTCATTACCCGCCGAGCCAGTGACCGAGTCTTGGCCGTCTCCGGCAATGAGTGTGTCGTTGCCGTTGCCGCCATCGACCGAGTCCTGTCCGTCGCCGGCATCGATGCTGTCGTCACCGTCTCCGCCGGTGATCGTGTCGTTGCCGTCATTACCCAGCAGTGTGTCGTTGAGGCCATTGCCAACAATCGAGTCGGCTCCGTGACCGCCATCCAGACTGTCGGCCAGGCTGTCGCTGCCCAACAGTGTGTCGGCTCCGTTCCCGCCGTGAGCCACGATGCTTAACGCGGCGTTATTGAAGACCGCCGAGGTGATGCCGGTCAGATCGATCAGATTCGCATCGTCACCGCCGGTGATCGAGACCTTGGTGACCGCGCTGGCTGAAACGATCGGGAAGGCTGCGGCCGGAGTTCCGTTGATCAGAATCTGCACGGTGCCGGGAGCCACCGGGTTCTCGGTCACGGCGACGCTGTCGGTCGGACCCAGCGCGATGTCGATGACGCCGTTCAAGAAGAACGCCTGGGCAGACAGGAGCGACCTTTCCTCCAGCCGTTCCCCCGCAGGGGCGACGCCTCTTCGCGGATCAGACTTTCGCTGAGAACTCCGTTTGAGTGACTGACCGATACGCTCAATCCATGAGGTAATAATCACAGCCGTGCTTCCTTTCGCGGATCAGGTCTTGTCGTCAAGTCAGTGCGAGGCGCTACCACCTCGAAAATCCTTCCTGGTCATATTCGACAACTCTTCGGCAAATCCGCTCGAATCCTCACTCGGCCGTTGCGACGCCTATGTCCGCTAACAACGGAGCATCGCGATCAATCGTTGCCACGACGACGACGCGCACCTTCCTCACAGCGGGAAGAATTCGGAGAACCGGATTCGTTGAGGCAGCCGGCAAAGTTTGACGCCTGAGAGATTGCGCGACCGTCAGAGTCCGTTGGTCAACCTGCCGTGCGCCAGGTCTTCAAATTTTCTGACACCAACAAATTCCAGGTCTGAATTCGCCACCGCCGGGCCTGCCCCGGCGGAGCGCTGACTGGCTAGCTACATGAGCCGCTCGTGGCATTTTCGCTCCCGTGGGACTTGTTCCCACGGAGAGCCTGTTACGCATCCCGACAATTAGCCGCGCGGCTAATTGTCGGGATGCGTATCAGAGATCGAAGCCGATCAAACCGTCACGACAAGGTTGTCTCGATGGATGACCTCGGCATACGGGACGTCTCCCAGAACCTTCGCAATCTCGGCGGTCTTTTTGCCGGCGACGAGCCGCGTTTCACGGGAATCGAAATTCGTCAGCCCACGAGCGAACTCTTCCCCGTGTTCGTCCTCCAACGCGACCACTTCGCCGCGAGCGAAATCTCCGACGACCGATTTGATGCCGGCAGCGAGCAGTGATTTGCCTTGATGCTCGACCGCGCGGCGCGCTCCCGCATCGAGCCGGAAGCGGCCTTTCGGTTTGACCGTGAAGCCGATCCAACGCTTCCAGGCCGGGACCGCTTTGTGCTTGCCGAGGAACAGTGTGCCAATCTCCTTGCCGGAGAGAATCTCGTCGAGCGCTCTGGGTTGCGTGCCGTCGGCGATGATGACGTCCTCGCCGACGGCCGTCGCGATGCGAACCGCGTCGAGCTTTGATTGCATCCCACCCGTGCCTCGTGCGCTTTTCGAGTCGACGGCCAGTGTGCGCAGCGCATCGTCCCACGAAGCGACCAGCGGAATCAATTTGCTGCCGGACTTGGCGGGATCGCCGTCGTACAGGCCGGCGACGACGCTCAGGATCACCAGCAGCGGCGAGTCCATCAGTCCGGTGACCATCGCGGCGAGTTGGTCGTTATCGCCGAATTTGATCTCCGCGATGCTGACGGTGTCGTTCTCGTTGATGATCGGCACGACCTTGTATTCGAACAACGTGTTGAGCGTGTTTCGCACGTTGAGATAGCGCGCGCGGCTCTTGAAGTCGTTGGCGGTCAGCAACAGTTGCGCGGCGGAGTAGCCTCGGCGTTGCAGGGAGTCGTTGTAGAGCCGAATCAGATGCGCCTGCCCGACCGCCGCCGCCGCTTGTAAGTGGGGCAGGTCTTTCGGCCGGTGCTTCAACTTCAGCAACCCCATTCCCGCGCCGATCGCACCGCTGCTGACCATCACGACCTTGCGGCCGGACTCGAGTATTCGCAGCACCTGATCGCACAGCGATTCAATCCGGTCGAGATCGAGCGTGTCGTCGTCCTTCGACAGTACGTTCGTGCCGACTTTCACGACGATGGTCTTGGCGGAGCCGATGACGGCTCGGCGATCGGTTGTCGGGGCGAGTTTCATCGGGATGGTCAATCTCTGGAGGGAGGTCAATTTCGTGACGCGATGTGTAGAAGATGAGTGGCTTTGGTGAAAGTGGCTCGGCGACGTGATGGGGTCGGGAGTCTTTTTCAGGTCGGCCCACAACTCATAAAACCGTCCGAAACCTCAATGTGGCCGACCTGAAAAAGACTCCCGACCCCTTCGTTCCGAGTGGTTGGTTTCGCCTCGGAGAGGCCGTTATCATCCCGCCGCATTTGTTCTTCACCAATTCACGGCGGGACGATTCATGGCGGAACTGCACCACGAATGTGGCGTTGCGGCGGTTTATCATCTTCCTAATCGGGGCCGCAGCGATTTGACTCCCAAGGAGGGAGTGGAACAGACCTCACGGCTGATTCCGCGATTGCTGCTGGATATCCAGAACCGCGGGCAGCTCGCGGCTGGAATGACCTCGTTCAGCACGGATCGCAATCAGCGCATCGACACCCACAAGGAAGTCGGGACGGTCACCGAAGTCTTTCAGCTCAACAAGCGCGAGGATTTCGAGTCGTTGATGTCCGACTACGCCGGCTCGGCGGCGATCGGCCATGTCCGCTACGCCACCTGCGGCAAGGACGATCGCAGCTACGCTCAGCCGTTCGAGCGGCATCACATTGAGAAGTCGAAATGGTTCAGCTTTGCCTTCAACGGACAGTTGGCGAATTACCCGGAACTGCGCGACGAAGTCCTGCAAAACCCCGATTTTTATTTGGCTCGCGAGACCGATACCGAAATCTTGATGCACCTGCTTTGCCAGGAGATCAAGATCTCCAAAGGTGGCACTCACCCCGATCTCCTGGAAGTGTTGTCGAACCTCGCGCGACGGTTTGACGGGGCGTACAACATCGTCTTCCTGAACTCGCTGGGGGATATGTTCGTCGCCCGCGATCCGCTGGGGATTCGGCCGCTGTGCTACGCGATCGACGGCCCGTTGTTCGCCGCCGCCAGCGAAAGCGTCGCCCTCGCGAACATGGGTTTTCGGGATTCGCAGATTCGCAGCCTGCCCCCCGGCACGGCCATCATCATTCAGAACGGCAAGATCGAGTTTGAACGCCGGTTCGCAGAGAGTCCGAAACAGGCTCATTGCTTCTTCGAGTGGATTTACTTTGCGAACGTGTGCAGCAACCTCGATGACCGCAGCGTGTATCTGACTCGCAAGCGGTTGGGCGAGGAGTTGGCTCGGCAAGAGCACATCGACATCGACCAGGACACGATCGTCGTCCCGGTTCCCGACACCGCGAAAGCCGCCGCCGACAGCATGGCGTATCAACTGAACGTGCCGAGCCTCGAAGGCTTGATCCGCAATCGATACGTCGGCCGCACGTTCATTGAAAGCGTCAACCGCGCCGACAAGGTTCGCGCGAAATACACACCGCTGCCCGACGTGCTGGAAGGCAAGAAAGTGTTGCTGGTCGAAGACACGATCGTCCGTTCGACAACCATGAAGGCGTTGGTCTCGCAAATTCGCGAACGTGGTCGAGCCAAGGAAGTTCATATCCGCGTCGCGTGCCCGCCGATCATCTCTCCGTGCTTTTACGGCATCGACATGAGCACCATGAAAGAGCTGTTCGCTCCCCGTTTCATGCACGGAGCGACGGAACTCACTCCGGAAACGGAAATCGAAATGGCACGCGCGATCGGCGCCGATTCGCTGCGATATCTTCCGGTCAGCGCGATCGCTCGCAGCATCGGCCTCCCGTCGAGTTCGCTCTGCCAAGCCTGTATCAACACCGAATATCCGACCCCCGCCGGACGCCGTCTGTATCAACTGGCATGCGACAAAGTCGGCGATGATTCGAGCTCAACCGGGCGGACCTATGACGTCCCAAAGGCCGTCCTCACGCGAACGTGACAGGACGTTGATCAGCTTGCCGGTTTCTTGAATACGTCGCTTCGCAGGGAGGATTCGCCGATGCCTTTCGGACAATCCTGGGAATTGTGGTTCACACTGTTGGTCGTGGTGTTGATGGTCTACGGGCTCGCGCGCAACTGGGCAGCCGACATGATCACGACTGGCTGCTTAACGCTGATTCTGCTCGCGGGACTCTTCGCCGGTGAGCACGAAGCACCGAACCCGGTCTTCAAAGAGCATCCTGAGCTGAAAGAGATTCCCGGTGTGCCCGCAACGAAAATGGTGCGCAATCTGCCCAGCGTCGTTGAGGGAGTTGCCGGTTTCAGCAGCGATGCGATGCTCACGGTGGCTGTTTTGTTTGTTGTCGTCGCCGGGCTGACTCAGACCGGTGCCATGTCGATGGTCTCTCGGCACATCATCGGACAACCGAAGTCTGTCGCCGCCGCGCAAGCCCGCCTGCTGTTTCCGGTCATGGGGCTTAGCACGTTCCTCAACAACACACCTTGCGTGGCGATGTTCATGCCCGTCGTGGATGACATCTGCAAGAAGTACAAGATCAGCCCGTCGAAGCTGTATCTGCCGCTGAGCTACGCCTCTGTCTTCGGTGGCTGCTGCTCGAAGATCGGGACGAGCACGAACATCGTCGTGGCGACGTTGATGACCAAAGCGGGCTTTCCGGAAATGGGGATGTTCGAGGTGACGTGGATCGGCGTGCCGGCCGCTCTGGTCGGCATCACGTTCATCATGGCCACGTCCAAGTGGTTGCTGCCCGATCGGAAGCCCGCGATCAGCCTGTCCGACGACCCGCGTCAGTACACGGTCGAGATGATCGTGCAGCCGGGGGGTGCGATTGTTGGCGAGACGATCGAGCAAGCGGGACTGCGGCATCTGCCCGGCCTGTTCCTGGCCGAGATTGAACGAGGCGACACCATTCTGCCGGCCGTCGGCCCGACCGAACGACTGCAAGCCAACGATCGGCTGATTTTTGTCGGCATTGTGGAATCGGTCGTCGATTTGCAAAAGATGCGCGGTCTGATGCCGGCGACCAATCAAGTCTTCAAACTCAACGATCCGCGAACGCAACGCTGCCTGATCGAAGCGGTGGTGTCCGATCGTTGCCCGATCGTCGGTAAGACCATTCGCGACGGCCAATTCCGTCGGCAATACGACGCAGCCGTGTTGGCGGTCGCTCGCAGTGGCGAGCGGATCAATGCCAAGATCGGTGACATCGTCCTACAAGCGGGGGACACGCTGCTGCTGGAAGCTCATCGCTCGTTCGAGAGCAAGATGCGGAATCGCAGCGACTTCTTCCTGGTCAGTAGCGTGCAGAACTCCGCACCGCCGCGTCATGAGAAAGCGACCGTCGCGTTTGGCATCCTGGCGATCATGGTGCTGTTGAACGGCTTCGAGATGCTCGACCTGGTCACGGCAGCGCTTCTGGCGGCTGGTGCGATGATCCTCACCAAATGCTGCACCGCGCGGGAAGCTCGCGAGAGTTTGGAAATCGAAGTCCTTATCAGCATCGGCGCGTCGTTCGGAATTGGCAAAGCGCTGGACATGAGCGGTGCGGCGAAACTTCTCGCCAACGGAATGACGAACGCGGCTCAAATCTTCGGCGACGGCCCTTGGCCGGTGCTCGCGGCGGTCTATCTGGCGACGATGATTCTCACGGAACTCATCACGAACAACGCGGCGGCGGTGCTGGTCTTCCCGATTGCGATTGCGGCCGCCGAGAAGCTGGGCGTGAATCCCATGCCCTACATCATGTCGATCATGGTGGCGTCGTCCGCCGGCTATGCAACGCCCACCGGCTATCAATGCAACCTGATGGTCATGGGGCCGGGCGGCTATCGCTTCAGCGACTATCTGCGAATGGGCATTCCGCTCGATCTGCTCTACATGATCGTGACCGTGTCGCTGGCTCCGGTGGTCTGGCCGTTCAAGGTGGTTCCACATTGATCACAGCGCAGGCACAGCCCCTACTAACCCGACGAGTCAGCGAGGGATTGAGTCAGTCAGCGCAGTAAAACGACCGACGTGATCCCTCGCTTGCCTGCTTTGAAGTTGCCCAATCGCTAGCCATCGCCTGGAAGGATCGCGAATTGGCCCTGGATTCTTGCGTTTTCATCCGTGTGTGAGGCGATCCGTGTGCGAAGTGCGTTTGAAACCGGATGAACGCACTGCGCACACGGATTGCCTCACACACGGATGAAGGCAAAGCGCAACTTCAAAACCTGCGAGTCGGGCGAGTGCGCCGCAGACGTCTTACAAAACGAAAACAGACCACCGTGTTTGCGGTGGTCTGTTCAAATTCAATGCGCGACGTCTGCGTTACGGAGTCCCCGGCGGATCGTCGTCGTCGTCGAGAGCGATGATGGCGACGGCAAGTCCCGCGGCTGCGGTTCCCAGCAGAGCAATCGTGAAGATGTCGAGTCCACAGAGTCCGCCGCTGCCGACTGGGGGACAGGATTCGCCAGTGGCAATCGCGCCGTTATCGACGACGTGAACCTTGGCATACGGTTGGCCGTTGTCGTCGTAGAGAACCTCGCCGCCGTCGTTCGGGTTTTGAGCACGCACGACGACCGCCTTCGACATCAGTAACACTTGATCGTGTGACTTGGGCGGAGCGGACTTCGCGGTCCAGAAGCGGAACAGCCCAAATCCGCTGCTTGCCGCAACGAGGTACACGCCTCCCTTGAGGTCCGCGACTTCAAAGCGACCTTCGGCATCGGTGACCGCTTGAACGACCTCCGTTTTGCCTTGTCGAATGGAGACCGTTGTCTTCGCGACTCCCTTTTGATCGGCATCGAGCACCCGGCCGGTGATACTGCCGTCCTTGGCCATCGCCACGTCGATCGCCGTGGGCTGCACGACTTTCTTCGGAGTCGGCGGCTCATCAGAAGGCTTCGGCACGTCATCAAGTTTCACCTTGGCCGACGTGGTTTCCGCTCGTGCGGGAGGCCCGGCCAGAGACGGTGTTGTTTGTATCAACAACCCGCAACAGGCCCAGCCGACAATGAACGCATTCGTCTTCCGCCCCAAATTCATAATCTCCCCCGCTTCCTTGCGAGTTCCTCGCGACCAGCCGTGACACTGGAGAACAATCGCCTTTTCGCCACATCCCTGCGGTCAAAAGCCACGGCGTACGGTTGGCGCACGCTGCGACTATTCCTGATTATCGGCAGACGGCGTACAACCGTTAAATCGAAATCGCCCGTTCGCGTCGAAGATGGCTCGCCGATGCCCGCACCAACTACCAACCTTGAGTTTCGCGGTCGCACGGTCACGGTGATGGGCCTGGGTGGTTTCGGTGGTGGCATGGGAGCAGTCCGTTTCCTCGCGGAATCCGGGGCGAAGGTCATCGTTACCGACCTTCGCTCTGAGAAGGAATTGAGCACATCGCTGACTCAATTGGACAGCACCTGGCCGATCACTTTGCGACTGGGACAACATGACGAGGCGGACTTCCGCGACTCCGACTTGGTCGTCGTCAGCCCCGCCGTGCCGAAAGAAAGCCCATTCCTCGCGGTCGCCCGCGACGCCGGCATCCCGCTGACCAGCGAGATGAACCTCTTCTGGGAACGGAATCGCGGCCGAGTCCTCGCCATCACCGGCAGCAACGGCAAGTCCACGACAACGGCGCTGACGCACTCGATCCTCGTTAGCGAAAAAGCACGACACCGCTGTTGGCTCGGCGGCAACATCGGAATCAGTTTGCTCCCGGAGGTCCGGCAGATTCAGCCAGAGGATTGGGTCATTCTTGAACTGAGCAGTTTTCAGTTGGAAGACCTCGCACCGTTGCGGCCTCAGCCAGAGATTGCTGTCGTCACGAATTTCTCACCAAACCATCTCGACCGGCACGGCACGGTCGAGGCTTATCGCACCGCAAAGCAAAACTTGTTGAGCTGGCAAACGGCCGAGCAATTCGCAGTCGTGAATTCTCTCTCCGAAGTCGCAGACTGGCCAACGGCGGCGACTCGGCTGCGGTTCGGTCCAACCGATGCCGGACAACTCGGTGTCTTTGGCGAGGGCCTGGAGGTGATGGCACGCATGCCATCCGATTCCAGCCACGAAACGCGAATCCCGCTCCGCCGTTGGCTGCGGTTGCCGGGGACACACAACTGGCAGAATGCTCAAGCCGCCATCGCCGCTGCGCTCGCGGCCGGCGCATCGGTTGAGGCCATCGAACAAGGCGTTTCGAACTTCCGTGGCCTGCCGCATCGCCTCGAATTCGTGGCCGACGTCCACGGCCGACGCTGCTTCAACGACTCGAAAAGCACCACGCCGGAAGCGACCGTCCTCGCCTTGCAGTCGTTCGAAGAACCGATCGTGTTGCTGGCCGGTGGCTACGACAAACAGATCGACTTGTCCGCCATCGCCGCAACCGCCGTGACTCGTTGCCGAGCCGTCGCGCTGCTCGGCCAAACCGGTCCGCAACTGGGAAAGCTCATCGAACAAGCTGCTCGCGCCGCGAACGTCTCCGGCCCAATCTGTCGCGGTTTCGAGTCACTCGCTCCGGCCGTTGCGTGGAGCTTGCAAGAGTCCGCTCCCGGCGACATCGTGCTGCTGTCCCCCGGCTGCGCGAGCTACGACTGGTTCCTGAACTACATCGCCCGCGGCGAGCAGTTCGCGGCGCTGATTGCTGCAGCAGACCCTGACGCCGACCAAGAATGATTCCTAGTTTTCTTCTATCCGTGTGTGAGTCCCGATCCGTGTGCGCAGCGCGTTCAAAATTGGCCAACGCACTGCGCACACGGATCGGAACTCACACACGGATGCAGACAGCACTCTGGACAGTCACAACATCGACGAGATTGGAGATCACGAATGCCCCGCACATTCCCCTGCTTTCGACCGGCTGCCAGCGTCTCTGTGCCTGTGTGCCTCTGCATGAATCTTGTTTTTTTGATTGCGGCGACGGTATCGCCCCTGCTGGCCGAAGATGCCAAACCAGCAATCCTCCCGCCTCACGAATGCCGCTTCACCGACATGCCGATCACGATCGACGGCAAAGCCGATGAGAAAGCTTGGGAGTCCGCCGAGGTCATCGACAAGTTCTCGCTGCCGTGGCTCGGCAAGGAGGCTCGTCCGGGGAAGACCGCGACGAAGGCCCGGCTGTTGTGGGATCTCGACAACCTTTATTTCTTTTCAGAGATGGTGGATTCCGATCTCTACGCCGACGTCGCCGAGCACGACGGCGACACTTGGAACAACGACGTCTTCGAGTTGTTCTTCAAGCCGGCCGACAACAAGCCGGGCTACTACGAGTTCCAGGTCAACGCGAAGAACACCGTCTTCGATATGTTCCTGCCACGGCGCGGTCACGTCGCCCGCTTCCGGCGCGATCAGGAGTTTCATCTCGAAACAAAAGTCGTACTCGACGGCACGCTCAATAATTGGACCGATCGCGACAAAGGCTGGTCGGTCGAAGGGAAGATTCCCTGGCGCGACTTCATCAAGACCGGCGGCCGGCCGGCGATCGACGAGGTTTGGAAGTTCGTCCTTTGTCGCTACGACTACTGCATCGATTTCGAGACGTTCGACTTGTCGTGGTGCTCGCCGAAGAGTTCCAAGCCGGGGGCCGACTTTCATCGCTGGGAAGACTACGCCGATCTGAAATTCATCGGCCCCGCGAAGTCGCAAGCTCGGCGACCGTTCGGCATCGACAGGCTCGAACCGCTGACGACGTCGAAAGTCCTCGGCTCGCCGGAACCGCCCGCGCCGTTTCGGACTCGCCAGGCGTTTCCGAAGCTGAAGCTCAATCAGCCGGTCTTCGGGTCTCACGTCCCCGGCAGTGACTGGCTGCTGGCAGGCCAGCAATCGAAATCGACGCTCATTCGATTCAAAGACAACCCTGACGTTGAGTCCTTCGAGACGCTGCTCGAGCTCCCGGACACCATCATCTACAACGCGACGTTCCATCCGAAGTTTGCCGAGAACGGTTTTCTCTACATCGGCTCCACCGGCCAGGCGACGCCCGGCTTCGTGCCGGAGTCGGCCGAGCGGTTCAAAGAGTTCAAAGAGAAGTCCGTGCGGATCACGCGCTATCGAATGGACCCCAAGACGTTTGAGTTCGATCCGAAGTCCGCAGCGATCATTTTGGAATGGGAGTCGAACGGACACAGTGGTGCCGACTGCGTCTTCGGCAACGACGGCATGTTTTACGTCACCACCGGCGACGGCACCTCTGATTCCGACATGATTCAAACCGGTCAGGGCATGGACCACCTGCTGTCGAAGCTGCTGCGAATCGACGTCGATCATCCCGATCCCGGCAAGACGTACTCGGTGCCGAAAGACAATCCGTTCGTCGGCCTGAAGGGGGCTCGGCCGGAGACCTGGGCCTACGGCTTTCGCAATCCGTGGCGAGTCACCTGCGACCGCAAGACCGGCGACATCTGGGTCGGCAACAACGGACAAGATCTGTGGGAGCAGACCTATCGCGTCGAACGCGGAGCCAACTACGGCTGGAGCGTCATGGAAGGTTCACACGTTTTCTACGCCGATCGCAAACGTGGCCCCACGCCGTTTGTGAAGCCGACCACTGAGCACTCACATAGCGAATCCCGCTCGCTGACCGGCGGAGTCGTCTATCACGGTGAGAAACTGCCCGAACTGCGCGGAGCCTACATCTACGGCGATCACTCGACCGGAAAAGTCTGGGGAGTGAAACACGACGGCAAGCAGGTCACCTATCACCGCGAACTCGTCGACACGACGTTTCACATCACGCACTTCTGCCTCGACTCGCACGGCGAGCTGTTGGTCGTCGACCATCAAGGGGGCGACAAAGGCAACATGTATTACCTGGAGCCAACGCCTGAGGCTGAAATTGCTAATTTCAAAACTCAAATGGTCTTCCCCCGCAAGCTCAGCGAGTCCGGTCTGTTCGCGTCGGTCAAAGGTCACACGATGCAGCCGGGAGTTATTCCCTATTCGGTCAACGCACCGCTGTGGTCCGACGGTGCTCACAAGGCTCGTTGGATTGCGATCCCGCATGACCCGGATCGCAAAGACCCGCCGATCGACATCACGGTCAACCGCGGCTGGAACGTGCCGGACAATACGGTGCTCGTGAAGTCATTCGCCCTCGACGGCGAAGTGGGCAATGCGGACACGCGACGTTGGATCGAAACACGTTTCCTCGTGAAGCAACAGGGGGAGTGGATCGGCTACAGCTATGAATGGAACGAAGAGCAAACCGACGGCGTGCTGGTCGAGAACGCCGGCAAGGATCGCGAATTCACGATCCGCGACACGCAGGCAAAGGACGGCGTCCGCAAACAGACGTGGCACTATCCCAGCCGCACCGAGTGCATGGTCTGCCACAGTCGCGCCGCCAACTTCGTGCTCGGCCTGAGCACGTTGCAGATGAATCGCGACCACGACTACGGCGGCGTCATCGACAGCCAACTGCGAGTCCTCGATCACCTCGGCTTGGTCAAGCTGGCCGCGTGGCAGACCGAGCACACCAACGCCATCCGCCGCGAGCTGCAAGCTACTGGGCTGGAGGACAAAGAACTCGACGAGGCGGTCAAACTGCGAACCGCGACTCGCGACCAACGGGGATATCCGAAGACCGAAATGCTGGCGATGTCGCCGGAGTCATTCCCAAAACTCGCCGACCCGTACGACCGCAAAGCCGATCTCACCGCGCGAGCCCGCTCGTATCTGCACGCCAACTGCGCGATCTGTCATGTCGACGCCGGTGGCGGCAACGCTCAGATTCAACTCGAATACTTCACGCCGCTGGCGAAGGCGAAACTTCTGGATGAGAAGCCGCTGCACCACAAGTTCGACCTGACCGATCCGCGCATCGTTGCGCCCGGTCACCCGGAACGCTCGACGCTACTGACTCGCATCAGCCGCCGAGGCCCCAGCACCGGACAGATGCCGCAGTTGGGAACGTCCCTCGTCGATCAAGAGGCGGTCGAATTGTTCCGCGAATGGATTGCGAGTTTGAAGTAGCAGAGCGATACCGTACTCGCACAAAGATGCGCCCCCCACCGAGCTTGTCTCGGTGGAGACGGGCCTTTGCACTACGAGTAACGAGTAACACAAGCGTAGTGCAAAGGCCCAATATCCACCGAGACAAGCTCGGTGGGGTTTGTGTTGATTGTGGCTCTATCGTCGCTGTCCCAAGCTGCGCTCTAAGAACTCGTATGCCCGCCGGCGCGAGTCCTCCGGGAACGAATGCCCGGCCTCCGGATAGTGCCCCTCTAAGTCATCAGCCTTGCCGTGCAAGGCGTAGATCGGCCGTGCGGCGTCGAGCACATCCTTTACACCGGTCACATCGAAATCATTGTCTTTGGTCGCGGCCGACGCGAAGAACGGACGCGGGGCGAGTGCGGCGATCAGCTCGTGAAAATCAAACGGCAACAGCTTCGGATCATTCTTGAACTCACTGGCAATCAGCGGCATGTAGCGCGGACCAGTCCAACTTGGCACATCATCCTTTTGCATCGAGCTGAAGCCGCAACTGGAGACGATCGCCTTGAGTCGCGGTTCAAACACTGCCGTGAAGATCGCGTTGTGTCCGCCGAGCGAATGGCCGATGCACCCGATGCGCTCGGTATCCACTTCCGACAGTGTTTCGAGCAGATCGACGGCGCGGATGTTGTCCCAAATCGCCTTCATCGTCCCGCTGACGTAGCCGTGTTTCGGATCAAAGTCGTAGGCATGTTCGCCGAAGCTCGGATAGTCGGGAGCGAGCGTGATGTAGCCGCGTTCGGCCAGCTCGAGCGCGTACTTCAAATTCGGATCGCCGCGAACTCCCGCCGGCTCGTCTTTGCCGACGTTGGTCGTCTGCTGGAGGCAAAGCACTGCCGGTCGCTTCGGTGCGGACGCATTCACGACCGGCAAAAACAAATACGCCGTCACGCGATCGGTGGGATCGGATTGAAAGCTCAACTTGCGACGTGTCAGCGAGCCAACTTGGACTTCTTCCAACACCTTCACATCCAGCGGCACGCGGCGCAGTGGACTTGGCAAAGGCCCAGTAACACGTTGAAAGCCTCGCAGGATGTGCTCACGGCTCAAATTCCAGTGTTTGAGAATCTTATCTCCTTTGAAGCGCGACAGGTCCAGACGTTTCGGGTATTGAGGGATCGGCTCGTTCGGAACAAATCGACCGACGGGAAAACCTTCCGAATAGTCGATCTTGAACGCTCCGTTGGATGTTGGATAGAGGCCGTATGGCCCATCAGGAATCCTTGGAAGCAATTTGCCTAGATCGAAGTCGTTCGATCCGGTTAGTTCGCAACGCTCAGGATCGCTCGGTGACAACCACTTCGCCCCAAGTTGCAGCACGATCTCCGTTCGATTGCCAAGCGAGTGGCCTGTGGACGTGAAGACTTTGCCGTCGAGCCGCTCCTTGGTGATGAAGTGCGGTTCGATGTTGAGGTTCGCTCGACGCATCCAATCGACCATCTCGACCGCGTCGGAATACGGACAGGTCGTGTCGTCCACTCCATGCACCGTCACAATCCGCGTCGGCGAACCGAGAGACTTGATGTTCGCGAGATGATCGGGATTGCCGATGAAGCGTAGCTCCTGATGATCAAGCGACAGAAAGTTCGGACTCGCCGGATCGCGACTGTACCGGGCATTCAAATCACTGCCGCCCGGCAGATTGAACGCGATGTCGTCAGAGAGCTTTTTCATCCCGCAGAGGTCAATCACGCACGCGAACGTGCGCGGTGCGAGCTTGTGGCACATCAACGCGACGTTGCCGCCGCCAGAGCCGCCCGTCGCGAAGACTCGACCTTTCGCGAACTTGATCTCACGCGACTTCAGCCCGTGATCGAGCCACCACAACGCTCGCAGCGCGTCGAGAGCTTGCAGGTAGCCGAAGTCATACGGCTGCGGACCTTCGATCGAGTCCTTCGGGCCGCTCTGCAAATAGTTCACGCAGAGCGCGACGACATTGAGCTTCTCGGCCAGGACGGTCGGACTCGCCGTGCCGACGCAATCGGTGCCGCCCCAGTTGTGCAGCGTCAGCATCAAGCCGGTGTGCTCGCCGACGTTCGCCAGCTTCCCGCCAGGAAAATGGACGAGCACGCGGACACGTCGCGGCCCAGGCCGTAATGGCCACTCTTGAGCGGGGATTTCGACAACGGCGTTCTGCTCCGGCAGCGCCGGCCAATCGTCGGCCCGCGACGGAGCTGTTACAGAGATCGCCAACAAAACAACGAACCATCGGGAGATCATGCTGCACCCTCGGAACGATCATTGGGAAACCGAGATCGAAGGGGCGCAGTGTAAAGCTCACACGAATCACCGTCTTGTGTCTGGCGTTGATGTGGCGGGCTGTTCGCGTTTTGGTTTCTGGCGGTCTTCTTCAATCGCCTGAATTGCGGCGGCGACTTTCTCTGAAAGGGGGGAAGATTCTACGTAGCTCTGTCCCAATCCAGAGCCGAACGAGAATCGCACCGCACCGGCGATCGGTGATTCCTGCAACTGACGCAGTACCGGCAATGCGTCTCTCGCGATTGGTCCGAGTTGCTCCAACGCAGCGACCAGATGTAAGACCCGGACGGGCAACGCGTGCTTGGTTGGATCGAACAGTTTCGGAGCACTTTCAATGTCTTTGCGAAGCGTGGCTACCAGCACTGCCACTGCTTGTGGCGACTGTGGTGCCACAGCACTGAGAATCTTGATCGCGATGTCGTGGGGAGCCTGCCTGGATTCCGGGGCCGCGAGCCGCTTCTCAGCCAGCGCGATCACATCGGAAATTCGGAGGCGACTTTCGGCCAACAGCAGTGCGGCGGTGAATTGTTGGGCCGACTTCTCATCTTCGAACACTCGCTCGACGAGCGGCGTCAGATCCGGGTACGTCGTCAGCGATTGATCGCTGATTTTCTGAAGATGAGACGCACATTCCAACGCCCAGTCGCCAAGCTGCTCATCGCGCTTCGCGGCCTTCATGATCGCCGTGATCAGCGGCCGTGCGAATTTTCGAAGTTCGAGCCGCAGGGATTTCGCCGCATCGTTGGAAACGGTTGGTATCGGATCATTGACGGGCCACAGCAGACCGTGCTCTTGCCTGGCCAGTTCGTGGAAGAGACGCGCCACGATGAATCGGAAGTAGGCGCTGAGATTTCCATTCTCACCCTTCTCAAGTTCGTCGATCAGGCGATCGACGACAATTTCGCTTTTGGAGTTACCCAGGATCGACAGTGTGCCAAATTCGATTTTGAAAGACGTGATATCAGACTGTCTCATCACATGAGTTCGTGTCATTTGAATCGTCGCTTGGACCAACTTCCGCGGGTCGCACTCGGAGCCGAGATGAGTCATCGCCAGCACCGCCTCGGCGAGCTTTTCAGGATTCCGTTCGTTTTCCAGCCTATGCAGCCATTCGCTGAGGGTGACGTTGTTGTAGGTCGGCTCGTCGTTGCTGGCGGGCTTCAGCTTATTCGTCCGCGCAATGTCCACGCCCGCCTTCGCGGCCTCGAGTTCCGCCAGGACGACTTTGAATTCGGCTCTGCGACGCGCGACATTCAGTTCGAGCTTTCCGATCTCAAAGGTGGGAACCGCTCCCGGAACTTCTTGGTTGGACTTCAAGGCAATCGACAACGTCTGATCGGCCGCCCGAACTTCGGCTTCAGCCAGTTCGCACCGAGCCATTGCCACTCGGACGAGCGCCGCAGTCACGGTGTCTGATTTCGTATTGGGCTCTGATTGGACGTTGAGCTCGACTTCAGGCTGCGTAGCGGAGTGCTTTGGCAAAATGGCTTTCTTCGGAGCACCCGCAGCGTTCGTGATCGTGCCATCTCGGCGAGCCGTCGTGACGGGAGCCGTGCTCTGCACATTGGCCTCGTCCCATTCGAGCTTCTTGTCGGGATCGAGCAACTCGGCGACGCGGCGCTTGATGATGTCGGCTTTGTTTTCCTGGCGGCGATGCTGAGCGACTCGCAACTTGTCGACTCGGTCGGACAGTTCGGCGATCTCGGCATCTCGGCGCGATTGACGATGCTCGAAATGCTGTTCTGTCAGCTTTTCCAACTGGCTGCGGAGTTTCGATTTCTCAGGTTCCTGCGCCGCTCGCACACGCAGAGCCAGTTGTTTCGTGTCACGATCCATCCCTGCATCGAATTCATTGGCAACACGAGTCGCGGCTGGGGAATCTTGTGTTGAGGCCAACGATGTTGGGTTTCGTTGAGCAACCGAAGGACGGCTGGCTTCGATGTCCGCAAGGACTCGGCTGGGAGTGTCGCCCTCCGATTGGAATCGAATATTCACCGGCAAGGCATCGGTGGCGAGCAGTCGCGCGGCTGCGACATCGCCCAGGGCCAATCGCCGCCGTGCGGCCGAAACGAACCTCGCGGCCAGATCACCAGACAATTCTTGCTGTAACCAGGGGTCATCCTTCAAAAAGGCCAACCGCATCACCAATCGCAACTGCATGCGCTCGGCTTCCACACTGTCGGGAGCTTGCCGAAGAGCCTGCCCGACGAGCGTGCCCAGCCCGTTGAGTTCTCCGCTGTCGAGCTGCGAATGGAACTTGCGAGCCAACTGAGCGATTGGCTGAGGGTTTGCCGTGCGTTCGCGCCGAGCCGCATCCAAGTTGACCAATTCGGCGACGAGTTCCCGTTCGGGCTGATGCTTTGGCTCTTCCAAAGAGTCCAGGAATCGGATCCATTCCAGCGCCTCATCAAACTCCAAATAGACCAGTCGATGATACATCCCGCGAAGCGATTCCCAGGCTGCCTCTAGGCGTACCTCGACATTCCTTAAGTGATCCTCATCCTTCGCACCTTCAATCCGATTCAGGATCGTCGAAACCACGCCCAACGACGGATGCACGAATTGAGGTTTGTCATAAAGTCCCGCATACACGTCTTTGAATTGGCCTGCCTGCAAGCGTTCGCGGCGCTCACGATATCGCTTGGCCATTACCTTCTGATCTTCGGTCGCGTTGGGCTGCTCGGCTTCTTTCTCGGCCGCGAGCATGATTGGCACCAGTGCTTCGCTTAAAGAGACGAGCTTCTTGGTCTCAGGAGGTTCTTGAGCAGCGGTCTTGGCAATGGAAGGCAATTTGGGCGGACTCGTGAGAGCCTTCGTTGGTGCTAGCGGCTCAATGGCTTCCGCCTTCTCGATGACTTCGGCGAGAACCTCCTTGATCGGGGCTGCAAGCAGAGCGAATGAACGATTCCGGTCAGGCCCTTGGATTTCCGCCGTCTCGATCGCAATGCCGACACATTCGTCCTTCAGAAAGAGCGGCGTTCCCGCCGCCAACGGCCCCGTGACGGGACGGTTCAACTCGATCAACACCGGCACGGGTTCCTCAAACTTGCCTCGCCCACGTTGCAGCCGCCAGTCTTTCGACAGTTCCCGCGACGCGACGCTCTTGAACGTCACGGCTTCGACTCGCTCACGTTGTTCGAGATCAGGTTTCAACTTCAACGACACGGCGGTCAGTGACGTGCCCGCTTTCAAATCGGCGGGTAGTTCCGCGATTGGCAGAACAGGACGTGGAGCATTGACTCGATAGAACTCGATTCGGGTTTTGGCGGTTCGTTCGGTAAAGGGGATGTATCGCATTGGCAACCGCCGCCCATCGCGATCCGTCATCCAAACGCGGTCAATGGCAGCAAGACCTTCAGGGGCGCGACTTGCCGAGGATTCCACAGCGATCAACGACCAGTCGGCTGTCGAATGGACGACGAGTCCGGTTACCGCGCGGCGAGCTTTGTCCTGAAAAAAGACGAACTCCACTTCGACGAGATGTCCCGAAGGCGTTCGATCTTTCGAAGATTCATCGACCGCCGCTTCCGCCGTTCTCACGAGTGGTGGTTCGTCCGCGGCCTGGACCACATCGGGCAACCCAGCCAGTCGTTCCGAATTAGCCCCCAGCCAAAACATTGCCGCGAACAACAATCCGCCGACAAACAATCCCGCGATAAGAGTTCTTTTCATGGTCGAGCCTTTCAAAAGTCGGCATCGTATTCCAGGTTTTTCAATGTCTCGCGTGCGTCGTTGATCTCTGAATCGAACCGATCTTCCCACTCGTCTTTCAGCGTCGCAGTGTCTCCGCGTCTCGGCGTTTCAGCGGATTCTGGCTGAGTATCGTTTGCGCGGAAGAACACAGAGACGCCGAGACGAAGAGACGCAGAGACGACCAGAACGGCTGCAGCAGCGATCAACCATCCCGCTTTCATTTGCGAGCGGCGATGGACCAGCGAGTTCACTTCAATCGGCAACGGAGCAACCGTCGGTTGTTGGATGTGAGACAGGCAACTCGTCAACAAGTCAGCCACCTCGCGAGCGGTTTGCCACCGGGCGTCTCGATCCTTCGACAACAGCTTCATCACAAACGCATCGAGCCAATCGGGCACGGACGCAATGACCTCGCGGAGTGGACGCGGCGTGTCGTCGGTGACTCGGCGAAGCATCGCGTAGGGTGAGTTCGCTCGGAACGGCGGGTGGCCGGTGAGCATCGCGTACAACACGCTGCCGAAACTGAAGAGGTCCGTGCGAGCATCAACCGCCTCGCCGCGAGCTTGCTCCGGCGACATGAATTGCGGCGTCCCGGCGATCACTCCGCTTTGAGTCAGGCTGGCATCATCAACTGCCCTCGCGAGACCGAAGTCGGTGATGACGACTCGGTCGACATTTCGTTCCAACAGGATGTTCGCCGGCTTGATGTCCCGATGCACAAGACCTTGGGCATGCGCGGCCGCGAGACCTTCCGCCACTTGCTGCCCGATTCGCAACACGTCTTGCACATCAAGCGGCCCGACTCGATCAAGCCGCTGCTGCAACGATTCGCCCGGCACGAACGGCATCACAAAGTACGGCGGCTGATGAGCCGCATCGACCGCATGAATCCCAATCACATGCGGATGCACAACCGCCGCCGTCGCCTGTGCCTCACGAGCGAATCGCCGCCGAGCCGCCGCGTTCTCCGCGTACTGCGGTCCGAGCAGCTTGATCGCGACCCAGCGATTGAGCTCGTGGTCGTACCCCTTGAGCACAATCCCCATGCCGCCACGACCGATAACTTCCAGCACATCAAACTCACCCAGCCGACCAAGCATCGCGGGGTTGTCAGACGGCACCAGAAACGTAGGTTGGGACTCCGTCCCGACCCGCTCCGCCCGATTGGGAGCGAACGCGGTCGGGTCAGAGACCCAACCTACGCCGAGCAACTCGCGCGTCTCTTGCCACCACGATTCGTCCGCCGCGAAGGTTTCTAATTCCCGCCGGCACGTCTCACACGATGCGACGTGTGACGAGACCTCCGCTTCCTCTCGTTCCGGCAACTGGCCGTCCAACAGGCTGCGTAATCGCTCGCGATCGCATTGGGTTGTCCGTGCCAACATCGCAACATCCCTCACCCCACCGAGCTTGCCTCGGTGGCTCGCGGGCTTTTGCACTACGTCAAATCTTTGAAACGAGTAGTGCAAAAGCCCGCGAGCCACCGGCACAAGGGGACTGTCGTTTTAAGAAACTCAATTACGAACACTATTGCCAGGGTCGCTACACTCCGTCCCGACTGTCATTCACGGAGGTTGAGCATGGCGACGGCGGATTATTGGGCGGAGCCGAAGGTGGTTCGGGAGCAGATCGTGTTG